>JBMOHI010000181.1:0-5021 GCA_049317925.1 Terrimicrobiaceae bacterium | reverse complement strand
CATATCGATGTGGATTCTTGTCGGATTTCGGATCTGGGCGTGGTGGCCTCCGAGCCGGAACCGAATCCCCTCTGGCAGGCGCACCGCCTCTTCGCCCACCATGCCGCCATGCCGGACGGACGGCTCCTTCTCAGTTTTCATTTTAGCGATTGGCTCTACGCTTTCGATCCGGCCACTCTGCAGGTTGAGCGCTTGGGGGATTTTCGTCCCACTTCCTTCATCGCCTCCGCGCCCTGGATGTCGCAGAAGGGGCTGGCATTCGATTCCAAGGGCATTCTCTGGCAGGCGACGATGTGCCCGATCAACGTGGCCGCAGGATCGGTGGCGCACCTCCACCGCTGGGACATTATGCACGGCGGAGAGCCAGAGTATGTCGGCATGTTGGGAATCCCCGATCGTGTCACGTCGTGTATCAGCGAGATGCACATGGATTCCGACGATGTCCTTCACATTGCCGATACCAACCACGGCGAAGACATGCCCGGCATCCTCGCTGTGAACACGCGGTCCTTGCAGCGGCAGAATGGGGATGGTCCTTTTCTGCGCGGTGAGCGGGTGAAGGACGTGACCGCCTACATCCTCTATGCCGATGGCAGGGAGGCGTATCCGGCGGACGACTTCGATCAGGCCGCCGCGCCCTACGCCACTTTGCTGCGCGAGATGGATGAATACGGGAATTTTCTGGAACACCAGGGGTGCTCGCGGGTTCGTGCGGAGGAAACCCACGCTATTCGCCTTTGGGATCATTTTGGACGTGGGGAACACTCGCGCGTCCTCGACCTTGCATGGACAAGCCCGGAAGAACTGGTCTTTGCTTTGCCATCGGGTTGCTACTGTTCGGGGGCGGAATCAGCATTTCAAAGGTGCGGAAAAACAGACCATGCCTTTGCTCCGCAGGCCGGGATGCCTGCGGTCCTGGGCGATGCGCGTCCGCCGTCGCGACAGGGCCGACAATTTCGCAGCGGGATCTCCGCGTGGGCACCTTGGGGATCCGAGTCCTGGATCATTGGCACCGAGGACGGATGCCTCGCCCTGTTTCACGCTAAAACAGGCGTGACCTTCGCGCTTGGCGCGGTCGGAGTCCACGGTCCGGTGCATCAGATTTCTGTGGCAAATGGCCATGCTTACGGCGTCTCGGGCGATCGGAACGATCTCGGGCACGTCTTCCACTTCTGCGACACGACGGGGTTGCGCGAGGTCGGACGGCTTTTTTTTAAACCCGCCGCCGGGCCGGTTTTCAGCAGCACGCAGCCGGTCGGCATCTCCGTCTCACCCGATGCAAAACGCGTGGCCATCAGCGTGGCCGATGCACTCGGCTGCATTTATATTTACCAGAACGTCGCACTGGATTTCGTGTAAGCATGTCGTCCCCCATTCAAGTTTTCGATCCCGATTCCCTTGGGATCACACCACTGCGCGCAAGCGAGAACATCTCCGCATTTCACGTGACGTAATGGTTTGTTTTTCCCTATCTTGCTGCTCCATGCCGCGCGTCACTCGTCAGATGATCGTTGAATCCTTGAGTCAGGCCCTGGCCCGGCCTCCGGCCCAAGCCGGCATGCGCCTGCGCTCCGAGCGGGAGCTGGCGACCTTCTTCAAGGTCAGCCGGCCGACCTTGCGCCGGGCGCTGGCAGATTTGGAGCAACAGGGCATTCTTGCCCAGCAGCAGGGCAGCGGGACCTATGTGCGCCGCCTTCCAAAGGTCGAAGCGCGCAGCGCTGACAATACGGCTGCATTCGTTCCGCCTGCCATGGAGTTGTTCGCCGCAGAGGAGTTGCAGGAAGATAGCGATGCTGTTGACCGCCGCAGTCGCCTCCAACTCCAGATATGGACACATCTGCACCGCTACACTCCAAGTCTGCGCTTGCAGCTGGAAAGTTTCACAGAGGCGGCGACCGCCAGTGGTCATGAGTTGGCGGTGATCGGTGCCAGCACGGACGAGCGCGTCTATTTGCCACGGGAGAAGATCAAGGAGATGCTCCGGGCCGACCCCTGCGATGGGTATCTTCTCGATGTGCTCATCGCCGACCATGCACTGGCGGAGTTTGAGTCCACCGGCAAGCCGTTCATTGTTTTTTCAAACTCTCCCCCCGTCCGCCATGAGCCCGCCGTGCTCGCCGATTCCAGCGAGGCGATCCAGCGCGCCGTGCCGCTGCTGGCCAAAGAAGGTTACCGGCGTGTTGCCCTCCTGTCCTACACGGCAAGCGAATTGGATTCCAATCAGTTCAGTTACGAGCGCGCCATGCGCCGCTCCGGACTCACCTACCATTGCCACCTGACGGCAGATGTGGTGACGCCTGAGGAGAGCCGTCGAGCTCTGCTTCACCAACTTCGTGGTGTGGAACCCCCGGATGCCATCTATGTCTCCGATGACAACTTGCTGCCCGGTGTTGTGCTCGCCCTCAAGGAAGCCGGTATAACTCCGGGCCGGGACTTCGGCGTGATTGCCATGGCGGTCAACGGGCTCCCGCTGCCGCCCGGTTATGTCTGGAGCCAGATGCAGTTCCGTCCAGGCCGGTATGCCCGCTCTGTGCTGGAGAACCTGCTTGGTTTCATGCAATCCAGCGACCATGAACCCCACTCGGAGGGGCATTATTACCATTGGGTTCCCGGTGAAACCCATCAGCGCAGAGCTGAGAGGCCAGCCCTCCCGCGCTGAGACCCAAATTTTTCTTTGACCACGGGCGTTTGTCGTTCGGCAACCACTTCCCACGGGCCGGGAAGTGTTCCAAGGGCATTGTTTTCATACCCCCGCTTCCGAGCGGAAAGAAAAAAGTTTTAAAATTATTTGACAAATTTTGATTATTGGTAAAGATTTCCTCCTGATTACCGGAAATGAAATGCTGAAACTGCGTATTCGACTGGGCTAATGTTGCCTGATTGGTAGCGGCTCCAGACAGGAGAAAAGTGATGCATTTCTATTCCGATCAACCCAAAACACCCCAAACCTCAGAAAAAAATGAAAAATCAACTCGTCTCGCTTCGGAAACTTTCCTTTGTGGCCTCTCTGGCAGTTGCCACTCTCGCTACGGGCATCAACTCCCATGCTGCCGTGCTCACCGGTTCAGTCAGTTCGGCATCCGGCAACGTCAATCTCACCACAGATGGCACACTCGGCTGGGTAAAATATGGTTTTAGCACGGTCCCGTATTTCGAGCAAAAATCGGGGTTTTCTGCTTTTGACGCGGGAATCGGTGCATTCAATAGCGGGCCGGTTGGAGGATTGACTTTCACTTGGACGAACGGTGGCGCATTCCAGCCAACGGGAACGAATGTCAACATGGCTTATTATACGAACAACTTTTCGTTTAACCTCACGACAACCTCGGTGAGCCCGCAGGTTTTGAATTTTTATTTCTACGGAGCAGGTTCCACAAACACTTTCACAGCAACTCTGGGATCCGAAACGTATACCGCGCCGAATTTTACTTCTGGAAACGTAAATTTTGCGCTCAATTTCACGCCTGATTCCGTCGGTCAAGTTCTCAATCTCAGTGTGACCGGATCTGGAGACCGTGCTGCCTATGGCGCTTCCTTGGCCGTTATTCCCGAGCCGTCCACCTGGGCACTTATGGCGGCATCGCTGACGATGTTGGTTGTCTTCCGCCGCCGGCGTGTGAATGCCTGCTGATCGCGGATTCAATCTCTCCAGGTTTTGGGTTAGTGAACGGGGCAAATCCCTTGCCTGCCAAGGCAGGCAAGGGGGGGAACCTTCCTGTGTTTTCTGTCAATGGGATTCGGAGCATGGGAATCTTCGAAGCAAAGCCGTCGATTCCTGATGCAGATCTCAAACATTCCTCCTCATGCCCAACGGATCCAAAACTGATAGTAATCAAGAGGCGGCTGGTGGGTTGCCATCAATGACCAAAGCCGGGCGGAGTTGCCGCAGGGCCTTCACTCTCATTGAGTTGCTTGCCGTCATTGCCATTATCGCACTCCTTGCGGCGCTTCTCTTTCCCGCCTACCGCGCCGTAATGGCCAGGGCAGATGCATCAAAGTCCCTTTCACAAATGCGGAGCGTTGGTCAGGCTATTTTCGCATTCGCGGCAGATAACGGGGGCATGATGCCAGCGGCTTTTAGCTGGCCAGAACGCTTCGGCACCTACGAGAAGCCAACCTGGGTCGCGGGAACCATCGGCAAGGATTGGTCGGATGACATGTGGATCTGGGCCTTGGTGAACACCCAGAATCTGCCGTTGGAAGCTTTCACGTCCTCGCAGGCCAACAAGCAGCTCAGGGCGCTCGGATACGGACCATGGCCCGCCTTCATGCTGAACCAGGTTCCCACGCTACCGGAAGCGACGAACAAGGCTTATTTCAGCACTCCGGCGAAGTTCACCCGACCGGCAAAAACGATCCTTCTCTCGCAGGTCGCCTTCAGCAGCAGGACGATCGGCAACAGACCATGGACCTACTGCAACTATTGGGGGAGTTGGGGGATCATGCATGCCGTGGAAAATCAAAAGTTGGGTATCACGAAGGCGCCCTACGTGTTCCTGGACGGACATGCCGAGACCCTCGCGCCGGGCGAGACGCTGGGCAGTGATGCCACCAACGATAAGGACACCACCCGGTGGTTCGATCCGTCCATGTTTCCAAATTCGTGGTGGGCTGATGAAGCCGCTTGTGCGGCCCATCTCAGGACGTTTCTCCCTTGATCGGAAGACTCAAGAAAATGCCAAACCCAATGACGCCCGCATCGTGCCCCACCCTCCATTCCGCCGACACGGCACAACTGCACGACAGCGCTCCCCGGCGTTGGGTCAGGAGATGCTTCGCGGCGTGCCCGATGTTCCTTGCCCTGCAAGTCTCTTCGGCATGGGAGGCACCGGTTGCGGTTCCTCTGGACAGCAACTGGGATCTCGTTGCAGTGACCGGCAATACGGAGGGAAGCCGGTTTTCCGCCCAAGGAGCTCCGAATCCGCGCCTGGAGATCTCCTACGTCTTTGCCAACGTCGATTGGAATAGCAGCGAGAATCCGGACGAGAAGGGGCGCGACCGTTTCAAGGTGGCGCAGAAGG
>JBMOHI010000180.1:0-5028 GCA_049317925.1 Terrimicrobiaceae bacterium | reverse complement strand
ACTTCACAATAAAATCCTTCAGCACCTTGTTCAGCGCCGTCCCCATGTGCACGTCCCCGTTGGCGAAAGGAGGTCCATCGTGCAGCACAAACAGCGGCGCATCCTTCCGGTTTTCCTGGATTTGCTGATACAGCCCCGCCTGCTCCCAGCGCGCCAGCATCTCCGGCTCCCGCGTGGTCAGCCCCGCCTTCATCGGGAAATCGGTCTTGGGAAGATTTAGCGTGTCTTTGTAATTGCTCATGAAGAGCCCAGACACCTAACAGCGGGACATGCACCGGTCAAATCAGCCGTTTGGCTTCCTTCTAGCGCAAATCGCGTTGTCCGTTCTTTCAGTCCATTCCAGGATGTCGTAACTCGTCGGATCAGATGAAATCCCTTTTGCTTCTTTTGGTCGCGCTCGCCGTGGCCGCACCCTCCCCGCATGCAGCGGACGCGGTTCCGGTGTACAACACGGACGAAGATTTCGCGGAGGACCCCGCCCTCCTCAAGCAGGCCGAAGCGCTCTTCTCCGGCCGGCAAGCGCTAACTGTCGCGGAGGTTCGCGATCAACTCGGGCGCACCACCTGCAAATTGAAACTGCCCGAACCGAAAAGCCAGGTGCTGGGCGGGCGCGAGGTCTGGGAGGTTGCCCGCGGAGGGTTTCTCCGCATCGGCTACTACTTCTCCTGCGCGGATTGCGACAAATGGCATCTCGATGTGAGTGGCGGATTCCTTATCACCGAGGACGGTGCAGCGGCCACGGCCTGCCATTCTGTGGAACCGGACGAAACCGTGAAAGAGGGATGCCTCGTCGCGGTCTCGGATGACGGCGCGGTCTATGCGGTGAAGGAAATCCTCGCCGCCAGCAAGGATTCGGATGTGTGCATCCTGCGGGTGGAATTACCGGGAAAAGGACGGCCCCTTCCGCTCAGCGAGGAAGCGCGGCCGGGCGATCCGGTCTATTGCTTCAGCGATCCCATGGGAGAGCGCGGCTTTTTTTCCTCCGGCATGGTAAACCGGCGAACAACGATGAAGTCTGGCAAGGCCTCTCCGCTTATGCTCAACGTGAGTGCGGATTGGGCTCCGGGTTCAAGCGGTTCCGCCGTGCTGGACGACAAGGGGAATGCCGTCGGGTTGGTCAGCACCATCCTCGCCCTGCAGGATGAAGAGGAAGAGGACGAACACGCGAAGAAGGAAAATCTCTCGCGGGCAACGTGGATGGTCGTCCACGAGGCGGTGGGCGCGCAGGAGATCAAGAAACTGATCGAACCGCCGGAGGCCAAGTAGCCGCCGTTGTAAAACGGTGGCAAGCCCGGCCACGCTCTCACGAGCGCGGCTACTCTTCTCTTAACCTTCGAGCGTGTCGTCCAGCGCCGCGAGCAGGGTGCTGATCGTCTCCTCGGTCTCGTCACCCATGTTGGAAATGCGGAAGGTCTTGCCCTTGAGCTTGCCGTAGCCGCCATCAATGACGACGTGATGTTTTTCGCGGAGGCGTTTGATCCAGCCGGCGACGTCCACTTCGCGGTTGTTTTTCACGCAGGTCAGCGAAAGGGAACGGTAACCTTCCGGGGCGAAGAACTCGAAGCCCCGGTCCAACGCCCACTTGTGCACGATGGCATTGAGTTTCTTATGACGGACGTGACGGGCTTCCACGCCCTCGGCGAAGATGTCGTCCAGCTTGGAGCGCAGGGCGTAGATGAGCGGAATCACCGGCGTGCTGGGGGTCATGTCCTCGGCCTGATTCTTGGCGAACTCGACAAAGTCGAAGTAGTAGCCGCGACCTTCGATAGTTTTGGCCCGGGCCAGGGCGCGCTCGGAAACGGCGAAGAGGGCCAGGCCGGGCGGCAGGGCCAGGGCTTTCTGGCTGCCGGTGAGAAGGACATCAATACCGAGTTCGTCCATCGGGATGGGTTCGGTGGAGAAGGAGGAAACGGTGTCCACGATGAACATCACATCCGGGAATTTTTTCATCACGGCGGCAATCTCTGGCAACGGATTGCGCACGCCGCAGGATGTTTCGTTGTGGATGAGCGTGAAGGCGTCGTAGCCGCCCTCGGAAAGTTTCTCTTCGATCTGTCCGGGCAGAATGGGCTGACCCCATTCAACCTGCAGTCCCTCGGCAGTCACGCCGCACCGTTTGCTTACGTCGAGCCACTTGTCGGAAAAGGCGCCGCACATGCCGTTGAGAACTTTCTTGCCGACGAGGTTGCGGATGGACCCTTCCATCACACCCCAGGCGGACGAGGTGCTGAGGAAGACCGGCCTGGTGGTGCCGAAGAGGGTCTGGAGCCGCGGCTGGATGCCGGCGTAGAGCGCTTTGAAATCGCCGCTGCGGTGTCCGATCATGGGCTCGCACATGGCGCGATAGGTTTTCTCGGAGACCTCGATGGGGCCGGGGATGAAGAGTTTGGTGTGCATGATGGTTAGAATGACTAGTGACTACTGACGAGCGGCTAATTTTCCCAGATGAAGTTTTCCAGCCGCAGTTTATTGACGCGCTCGCGGGCTTCCTCGGCGCGGGGGCCGTCGATGGACGCGATCTTGTCGTAAACGGCAATGGCTTCCTTCCAGAGTTTTTGGGATTCGAGCAGGCGGCCGGCGTCGAAGCCGGCTTTGTAATACCAGAAATATTCGGGTTCGCCTTTTTGGTCGCGGGAAAAAACGCTGTAGTAACAATCCAGCGCGGCATCATTGGCTCCGAGTTTCTCGTTGGCCGCGCCCATCTTGGCAAAAGCCTGATAGCTCCAGTTTTTGCCAGCGGCGGGGTCCGATGCGATCTCCTTCCAAGCGGCGATGGCCTGCCGGTAATTGGCGGGGTCCTGCGCGCCGAGGGCGAAAAGCGTGTCGCCTTTTTCGGTTAGGGTCATGGCCCGGAGTTCGGCCTCGGGCTTGGCGGCCAAGATGCTGTCGAAAACACCGAGGGCATCCTTGGGCCGTTTGAGGGCATAGAGCAACATGGCCTGAGAAAGCCGGGCCCGGAGGGCCAGCGGACCACCGGCTTTGGCCACTTCATCGAAGATCTCCAGGGACTTCTCCATGTCAGCGGGATTCATCGAGCGGGCCAGGGCCTGGCCGGAGAGAAAGGCGGCTTTTTCCGCCAGTGCTGAATCGGGGAAGTTTTCCGCTACCAAGGCGAATTGGGCGCGGGCTCCAAGGAAATCCCCGCGACGATAGAGCATCTCGCCCAGTTTCAGGCGCACTTCGGGCTCGAAGGGAGATTGGGGATGATTCTTGAGAAAGTCCGAAGCCAGCGTACCGACAAGGGATTCCGATTCCTGATCCCCGTTGTCGGCGAGAAAAACGGCGAGGTATTCCTCCCGTTCCTTTTGCGCGGGATCACTTGACGAGATCCGACGGAGCTGGGCCCGCGCCCCGGCCAGGTCGAGCTGCAGGTTGTCCCATTCCGCCAGCGCCAGCCGGGCCTGACCCGCCCAGGGCGAGGTGCCATCGGCAATTTCGCCGAGGAGGTTTCCGGCTCCTGGTTTTCTTTGCGAGGCTTTGTGGAGAGCCTCAAGAAACTGGATTCGCTCCAGAATCGCTTGGGAATCCTCGCGGTCGCGGAGTTTTTTGATAGCGGCATTCTCGCTATCCGGTACATCGGCAATGAGTCCGCAAATGGCGGAATTGGTCAGGGCTTCGGTGTGGATTTCCGAAAGCTCCGCCGCCTGGAGAAATTCGGCCGCCGCCTCCTTGTATTTCCCCATCATGGAAAGCGCCTGGCCCTGCAAGAAATCGAGTCGGGGACCCTGACCCTTGATCGCGATGGCCAGGGCCTGAGCCGGTTGCCCGGCGGCGAGATGGGAAGTCGCCAATTCCGCCAGCGCCGCATTGGTCAGGGCATGGCCGGGATATTGGGCCAGAAACTCGTCGAAGAGCTGGCGGCTTTTCTCCGGAAGACCGGAACGCGCTTCGTTGCGGGCATGATAGAACTTGGCCAGGGCGGCCCGCACGGGATTCTTGGGATCATTCGACCAATTCCGCAACTCGCTGCCGGAGGCGGCACTCTCGGCCGCATACACGCGATCCAGCGCGGCAAAAACATCCGGCAATCCAGGCAGCCGTGAGTTCTCTTCGATAAACTGCTCAAGAATCCTCTCCGCCTCATTCGAATCCTTGAGGTTCAAACTGCACTCCGCCAGCGAAACGGCCACACCGGCGGCGAGGTCGGCCGGCGGATCCTGGATGCTCTTCAGCCGCGCCGCCGCGGCCGGATAGTCGCCGGAAATCATTTCCGCCCTCGCCCCCAGATATTCCGCGAGCTGGCGATTCTCCGGTGACACATTCTGCAGGGTGGCGAGCGACTGCATGACTCCGGCCGCGTCTCCGTTGTTGACCTGGATGCCCGCCAGTTCCAGCGCGATGCGATTGGACACAACCTTCCGTTCGAGAAACGTTTTCAGGATCGCCGCCGCCCGCGGGGCCTGATGCATGGCATTATACATGCGGGCTTCGCCAATCACCGCCTCGATGTCGAGTTGGGGATCGTCAACCAGTTGGTGATAGAGCGGGATGGCCTTTTCCGGCTGACCAAGAGCCGCATAGGCCTCCGCCAGCCAGAAGACCGCCGGCGGGTTCGGCGCGGGAATCTTCTCCAAAACGGCCACGCTTTCGTCGTATCGCCCCGCGGCGATCAGGGCCCGACCCAGCAACACATCCGTCGCCACCTTGTCGTCTTTGCTGACCGGTTTTCCGTTCTGCCTCAGTTTGAAGATCGCGACCTGCGGGAGACCGTCATCAAGGGCCCGGCGGGCCTCGACGAGATGCGCGTCGTCGGCCCAAAGCGTCACGGCAAATGCCGGCATCAGAAAAATGATGAACCACTTCTTCATGCCGACAGGGCTCTGGCCAGAAACTGCCCGGTAAAGCTGGCTGGCTCCGCCGCGATCTTCTCCGGCGGACCCTGCGCCACGATTTGTCCCCCGCCGACCCCGCCGGCCGGACCGAGATCGAGAATCCAGTCGGCGCATTTGATGACCTCGAGGTTATGCTCGATAACGATGAGGGTGTTGTGGGCGTCGCGCAATTTGATCAGCACTTCCAGCAGTTTGT
>JBMOHI010000179.1:0-5047 GCA_049317925.1 Terrimicrobiaceae bacterium | reverse complement strand
CCATCACCTCTGGAACAACAACGGCACTTTCTGGTGCCACTACACCGAGCACCTGCCCGATTACACGAAGCGGCGGATCCGTCGCAGCCTCTACACCGCAAACCGGGCGATTGCACGGTTCCTACGCGACAGCGTGCTCTTCGAGGCGGGAGCCATCCTCGGCTCCCCGAAGGAAGGAGGTGCGGTGTGAGTTCCCTGGCACTTTCCAAACCGGGCAAGGCACGCAGGAAGTCCACCGCGAAACGCGGCGCAGCTCCCCTCACCCCTCCATCCAGCAGCACACAGGCCGCGACCGGGCCGGCTCTCCGGGAACCCGAGCGCACAGGTCCCAAGCTGCTCTGCCATCCGCTGGGGGTTTTCGGTTGGGATCTGCTGGAGCCGCTGATCCTCGCGTCCCTCGCATCGGGTGACCCGCTTCTGGTGATCGGTCGACACGGCACGGCGAAGAGCTTCCTGCTCGAGCGCCTGGCGCAGGCCCTCAAACTGGAATACCGGTTCTACAACGCCTCGCTGCTCAACTACGACGACCTGGTGGGCATTCCGCTGCCCAACGAGGACGGAACGGCCCTGCGCTACCTGACGACGCCAACCGCGGTGTGGGATGCACAGGTCGTCTTCATCGACGAGATCAACCGCACCCGGCCCGAACTGCAGAACAAGCTCTTTCCCATCATTCACGAGCGCCGCGTGCAAGGGCAACTGCTGGAGCGCCTGCGCTACCGCTGGGCCGCGATGAATCCACCCCCGTCCCTCGACGGAAGCGAGGCCTCGGCCCGCGAGGACATCTATCTGGGTGCAGAACCCCTTGATCCAGCGCTGGCCGACCGCTTCGCATTCATCGTGCCGGTGCCCGACTGGTCGCAGCTCAGCGACCACGAGCGGCGTTCCGTGCTCCGCGACCAACTCCTGGGGCGGCATGAATTTCCCGTCGAGCCCGCGGTGCTAGTGACCCGGGCCGAAACCATGCTCGCCGCGCTCTCGCAGCGGCCGCCGGAGCGGCTCATTGAGTATCTCCTTGCCCTCGAGTCCTCGCTGCGCAGCCAGGGCATCGAAATCTCCACCCGGCGGGTGACGATGCTGCAGCGCAACATTCTCGCGGTGCATGCCGCGCGGCTCACGCTGGCGGAAGCCGGCGGGCTTGCGCTGCAGGATTTGTCGTGGAACGACTCGGCGTTTCTGGGAGTGGCCTATGGCCTGCCGGAGCGCGCCCACGGTCCGGTCAATGAGGCCACACTCCTCGCGGTCCACCGTCAGGCCTGGGAGGTCTCCGGTCTGGCCGGGGACGATCCCTGGAAACGTCTGCTGGGCGAACCCGACCCCATCCGCCGCGCCGCGCTGGCCTGCAGCGCGGGATTTCCATTGGGCGACGAGGATCTTGGGCTCGTGCTTCTGGACGCCGTGTCCGCAGTGGAGCCGGAGGAGAAACGACTGGCTCTCTGCCTCGTTCTCTACCTCGGCCTGCGCTCGCGTCGCGCTCTGCCTCATACCGTGGTGGAAACGATCACGCGCCCGGTGATTCCGCTGCTCTCGCAGGGGAGCAAAACCCACGACGTCTATGGTCAGCCGCTGCAGCGCTGCCGCGAGGTGGCGGTCCTGTGCAGCGGTTTCGATGCGGCATCCGGCACCCCCGGGGCAGCACGGGAGCACCATCTGCGCGCCCTGCTCCAGGGGCTGCTGCCCGATGGTTTCAAGCACACAACGCCTGGTGACCTGCACGATTTCTTCAACGGTCTCTGGGAGCAGTTCAGCGTCGAGTCGTGCTACGCCTCACCGTTATGAATCACCGCGAGCCACCCGTCCTGCTGCACAACATGAGCGCTCCGCCGCGAAGCGCCGTGAACACCAGACTGCCGCTGCTGTGCACCGATGGAAGCAGCGGCCGGGCACCGCTTTTTTCCCTGCCGCACGCCCTGGCGCTCACCGGCCACCTGAAGCCCGGGAAAGGCGAGTTTCCGATCCTCAGCGAGTGGATGACCAACGGCGGCCTGATGAACCAAAGGTTGTGGACCGAAGGATCCCAGGCAACGCCGCAGTCGGTATCCAAACTGTGGCGCACGCCGGCAGCACTGCTGCGATATCTGCGCCTCAAGGAAGTGCCGCTGTTACCAACCGGCCTGCATTTTCTGATCGGCACCGAATTGACCTACGAGCAGCGATGGGAAGTTTTCGGAGGATGGAGGCCAGGCCGGGCCATGGCTCCGCCGGCCTCGCCCGCGCCGATTTTTCGCATCGTGCCCGACCCGGCCCTGACTCTGGCCGTGGTTAGCCGGTGCTGCGGCGGTGTCCTCTACGGATCGAGAACCCCCGAACTAAATTTTCCCCGACTGACCGGGACCGCGCTGGCCTTCGACGATCCGTTCCTGCGCGACATCTGCTTCCCCAACCCAACTCCTTCCACCCAATGAGCCTTCTCCTGACCCGCTGCCGGAATCCGCAACTGGCGTATGTGCGCAATCGCATCCTCAACGTCCTGCCTGCCGCATCCTTCCAGATGCAGAAACTGCTGGGCCTGCTCGACATCGAGTTCAGCGAGAGCGTGCCCACCGCAGCCATCGAGTGCAACAGCACACCGCGCCTGCTGCTCAATCCTGACTTCCTGGCCAAGCACTGCCAGGGGGATGGCGATCTGTTCCTGCTGGTGATGCACGAGTTGCACCACGTGATCCTCGGCCACACGCGGCTGTTCCCACGCCTCACTCATCTGGACAACATCGTGTTCGATGTGGTGATCAACGCCATGCTCTGCCGGCAGTTCCATGCCACGGCCGGGGTCGGGCTCTTCACGAACTTTTACGACTGGAGCAAGTTTCCCGAACGCCTCTTGCGTCCGCCTCCGGGCTGGCCTCATGCCGACCGCAAAACCGCGCTGGCCGGCCTCTCAAAAAAGGAGGCCCGCGTCTTTGAGGCCCTCTACTACTCGGATGGCAGCGACATCACCTACTTTGATCTCTACCGCCTTCTGCTGAAGCACTGCAAGGTGGTGCTGGTGGCGGGTGACGGCGATTTCGAGGAAGTGCCGCTTCTCGGTTCGCATGGTGAGGCCGACGATACCGGGCACCCGATGGTGCAGGAAATCCTGCGCGACATCGTGGGAGGCTGGCCCCCACCGCCGGTGCGTATCAGCGGACGCGACGAGGGCACGACACCAAAGTGCTGGTTGTTTCCCGAAGAGCGCGATGCGGGGGGGATTTACCGCAGCGCCCTGCGCTCCCTGCTGGTCCGCTGCGGCATTCTCTCGGGCTCCGGGCGTGCTCCGCTGAAACTCGAACGCGAACCCGTCGTCACGGTGGCCGAAACATTTCTGCCGCAGGCCCGGGACCGACGGGCACCTGCACTACGCCGCACGCTCGGCGTGGCGCCGCTCCTCTACCGCACCGTGAACACGGTGATTCGTCCGCGTCCCAAGCCCGTTCCCGTGACGCACGTGTATCTGGACATCAGCGGTTCGATGGACTCGGCACTGCCCTTCATCACCCATGCCCTAAAACGTCCATTGCGTGATGGGTATGTGCGCCTCTTCGGGTTCTCGACCATTGTTTCGGAAATACCGTTCCGGCAGCTGGCGGGCAACCTCGTGGACAACACACGCGGCACCGACATCAATGCGGTGCTCGAACATCTCGCGGGTCTTGCCCCGAAAGCGTGTCCGCGTCGCGTGCTCCTGCTGACCGACGGTTATGTCGGACGGCCCTCAAGGCAGCATCTGCGTCAGCTGCGTCACCTGCAGTTCGACACCGGCCTCACTGGATCCCAGACCTTTCCACGCGACCTCCAGGATTGGACGCGCATCACCGCTCTACCCTCCCTTGCATCCCAACCATGAAAACCAGCAGCACAGTTCCCCAGTTTGCCGAATACGTTTCGCCCGGCCATCCCGACCGCTTGGCCGACGCCGTGGCGGAATACCTGGTTGGCAGCGCCGTCCAAAACCTTCACACATCGCTTTGCGGCATTGAGGTTGCCGTGCATGACAGTAGCATCACAATCACCGGCCGGATCGCCACCAACTGGAGCTTCTTCGAGGAATACATGGTGCCGCAGAATTGTGGAGCAATTGGAGTGGAATACTTCCCCCATGCGCGCCTCAAGCCGGAAACTCTCGATGGCATCCGCGGCGTTTACCAGAGCGCCGGCTACGGTGGTCCGTGGCGGCATGACTGCCGCAGCGGCCTGTGGGACCCGGCGCCGGACCGCCTGGAAATCACCAACCGGCTTTGCATGGATGCGCTGAGTCAGCCCGAAATCGACATCCGCCCATACTCCGACGACCAGAACGTCGTGATCGGATATGCGTGCGAATGCACCGTCACGAATCATCTCCCACCGGCGCATTACCTGGCCTTGACCCTCGGCCGCCGCTTGAACGACATGCTGCGCAAGGATCCGGAACTCGCGGTGAAATTTGGTCCCGATTTTAAGATTCTCTGCACTTGCCGCACTTCGCAGGGGCGCAGTGGGGTGCGTTTTGAATGGGAACGGCTCACCTTCAGCGTGCAGCACTGCCGTGGCGTGGGACTGGAGGAGCAGCACCGTATTCTTGCCCCGATCATTCGGGAACTGCTCAAGACGCTGGAAGAGGAGGGCCTGGATAACGTCGCCCGGGGTTTCGAGCCGAGGCGGCATCTTGTGCTCAACGGAGCCGGCGACTTTGTCATCGGCGGGCCCCGGGGGGACAACGGGCTGTCGGGCAAAAAACTCGTGGTCGACCACTACGGTCCCGGCGTTCCCATCGGCGGCGGGGCGCTGAGCGGCAAGGACCCTTATAAAGTGGACCGCTGCGGCGCATTGCGCGCACGGCAACTTGCCCGCGATCTGGTGCGGAACACCAAAGCTCAGGAGGCGAAGGTGACACTGTCGTGGTCGCCCGGGGAGGATATTCCAGGATTGAGGCTCGCCGAGCTGGTTGAAAACGGAAAATCCCGGATTGTGACCGAAAGCGGGCTGCCTGGCTCCAGCTGGTTTTCCATTTGCTCCATCGTAGACGACCTGAATCTCGTGCGGCAGAACTGGGCCGCCGTCATGCGCGCCGGTTACTTTGCCGAACGCA
>JBMOHI010000178.1:0-5081 GCA_049317925.1 Terrimicrobiaceae bacterium | reverse complement strand
CTAAAGGTCTGAGAGCAGTAGCCGTGAACGGCGGCGGCGCGGCTACCAGGACGACCTGCCGCAGGAAGACTACAGGGCGGAATTGCGGAGCCTGGCGGAGGGTTGAGCCTCAATCCCTCGCCGCCGCTTTGCGCAATCGTTCCATGATGGCAACCCCCAGCCCCGTTTCCGGAACGGGTTCGGCCACGATCAAATCGAGGCCTGCTTCATCAAGCCGCCGCATGGCGCCGTAGAGATTCGTGGCGGCTTCACGCAGGTCCTGCGTGGGACTGAGCTGTTCGACTGCTCCGTAACCATCACCCGTTCCCGTCCAGGCGAGCAGTCCAATTTTCGGGGACGCGAAGGTGCGTTGCGGCGTGATAACCAACGGGGTCCGCGGGGCGTAATGGCTCTTCATCATTCCCGGCGCGGAAACGTCGTTGCTTCCAAAAATGACGCGTCCACATTTCAAAAGCTCCTCCGCCGTGACCGGACCATGACGCAAAATTTCCATCCCGTTCTCGCGGATCAGCACAATGGTGGATTCGATCCCGTGCGCACACGGCCCGCCGTCGAGGATCAGCGGAATGCGGCCGTCGAGTTCGCCCAGCACATGCTCCGCACTGGTCGGGCTGATGCGGCCGAACCGGTTTGCGCTCGGCGCGGCGATGGGTTGGCCGAACGTTTCCGCGACCTCTTGGAAGACCGGATGGGCGCTCATGCGCAGGGCAACAGTCTCCTGCCCCGCTGTCACAATGTCGGGAATAACCGCGTGACGCGGCAACACCAGGGTGAGCGGACCAGGCCAGAATTTTTCGGCTAACCGCAAGGCCAGTTCATTGGGTTGGGCGAGTTTTCCCAGCCAGTCGGAGGAAGGAAGATGAACAATAAGTGGATCACTGAGCGGACGGTCCTTGGCTTCGAAAATCCTGGCGCAAGCCAGCGGGTCTAGAGCAGAGGCCCCGAGACCATAGACGGTTTCCGTGGGCAGGGCGGCAAGTTCGCCGGAAGCGAGCAGGCGCACCGCCTCCTCAATGCCGGAGGGAGGCATGACGACGCGCGTCTTCATTTTGGGAGGGACGGCGCTCCGTCGCTGTTCGTCGAAAACAAATCGGACGGCGACGGAGCGCCGTCCCTACCCATCTTCATTTTGACAACTTGCTCTCCAGGGCTTCCTTCGTCTGGGCCTGCCGGAATTTTTCCAACTTCTTCGCGATAGCCGGATAATCCTTCGCCAAAAGCGCCGCCGCAAACAACGCCGCGTTTTTCGCCCCCGGCACGCCGATGGCAAAAGTCGCCACGGGAATTCCCGCCGGCATTTGCACAATGGAAAGCAACGAGTCGATGCCGCTGAGAGCCTTACTCTGCACCGGAACGCCCAGCACGGGCACAGCCGTCTGCGCGGCGATCATGCCCGGCAGATGGGCCGCGCCGCCTGCCCCGGCGATGATGGCGCGGAGGCCGCGTCCGGCGGCGGCTTTGGCGTATTCGGCCATAAGATCCGGAGTGCGATGGGCGGAAACGACCCTGCTCTCATGCGGCACGCCGAGACTTTCGAGGATGGCAACGGCCTCTTGCATGGTTTCCCAATCCGATTTGCTGCCCATCACCACTCCCACGAGCGGGTCCGGATGGCCCGATGATTGCTTCATGTTTTATGACAAAATTGTTGCGAAGCGCCGATTGACCCCGGCCCCGCATTCAAAAAACTTCGCCTGCGCGGGCCGGACTTAACCGACCCCGATGACTTACCAGACGCAGACGGATATGGCCAGAGGAACAGTAAAATGGTTCAACGAAAAGAAGGGCTTCGGTTTTATCACCGACCCCGTGGTGAATGGCGACATCTTCGTGCATTTCTCCGCCATTCAGAACAAGGGATTCCGCACCT
The DNA here is from genome assembly GCA_049317925.1 of Terrimicrobiaceae bacterium. Lineage (GTDB taxonomy): Bacteria > Verrucomicrobiota > Verrucomicrobiia > Chthoniobacterales > Terrimicrobiaceae > CAMASH01. Next base: position 3,211 of record JBMOHI010000178.1, on the reverse strand, counting down.
TGAAGGAGGGTGAGGAAGTTGAGTATGAACTCTACGAGGATCAAAAAGGTTCGCGCGCGAAGAATGTTGTGAGAGTCTGAGGGGGTGCTACCCAACCTCGTTCTCATCGGATTCATGGGCTGCGGGAAATCCTCCGTTGGCCGCCGTCTGGCCTCTCTGACCGGACACCGCTTCGTGGACACCGATGATCAGATCGTGCAAGGCGAGGGCCGGAGCATTGCCGAGATTTTTGCCAGTGACGGCGAGGAATACTTCCGGGAAGTGGAGAAGCGGACGGTGGAGGGCTTCGTCGGAGTCTGCGGAATCGTTCTTTCCTCCGGCGGCGGGCTCATCCTGCGTCAGGAAAACCGGGAAACCTTGAAGAAAATCGGCATCGTGGCCTGGCTGGATGCCGACCCGGACGTTCTCTTTGAACGTGCCACCCGCAGCGGCAAGCGCCCGTTGCTGCAAACCGACAATCCGCGGGAGACCTTCGACCGGCTGCTCGACTCCCGCCGCGGGTTTTATACCGAAGCCGCCGATTTTCGCCTCGATTCCACCGGACTCGGACACGATGAAGCCGCGCAAAGGCTTCTGGATGAGGCCATGCGGTTCCGTCATCGTTTTGATGGTTGACGCTTCCGCCGCCGCCCGACTTTACTAAACGCTCTTAACCAAACCACACCACACTACACACACATGGCTACCAAGATCGGCATTAACGGATTCGGACGCATCGGACGCATGGTTTTTCGCGCAGCAGTTCAGAACTTTTCCAAGGACATTGAAGTCGTCGGCATCAACGACCTGCTCGACCCCGAGTATCTTGCCTACATGCTGAAGTATGATTCCGTGCACGGCCCTTTCGAAGGCGAGGTGTCTGTCGAAGGCAACAATCTCATCGTCAACGGGAAAAAAATCCGTCTGACCGCCGTGAAAGATCCTTCCACCCTCAAATGGGACGAAGTCGGAGCCGAAGTCGTGGTGGAATCCACCGGACTGTTTCTCGATGACGCGACCGCCAGCGCCCACATCAAGGCCGGCGCGAAGAAAGTGATTATGTCCGCCCCATCCAAGGACGAGACCCCGATGTTTGTCTATGGCGTGAATGACAAAAGCTACGCCGGTCAGGCCATCATCTCGAACGCCAGCTGCACCACGAACTGTCTGGCCCCGCTGGCCAAGGTCATCAACGACACCTTCGGCATCAAACGCGGTCTCATGACCACCGTTCACGCCGCCACCGCCACGCAAAAAACGGTGGACGGCCCCAGCCATAAGGATTGGCGCGGCGGACGCGGCATTCTCGAGAATATCATCCCCTCCTCGACCGGCGCAGCCAAGGCGGTCGGCAAGGTCATTCCCGAGTTGAACAAAAAACTCACCGGCATGGCCTTCCGCGTTCCGACCTCGGATGTCTCCGTGGTCGATCTCACCGTGGAACTGGAAAAACCCGCTTCCTACGAGGAAATCTGCGCCGCCGTCAAAGCCGCCTCCGAAGGTCCGCTCAAGGGCATCCTTGGTTACACGACCGACAAAGTGGTTTCCACCGACTTCCGCGGCGAAACGCAAACCTCCGTCTTCGACGCCGACGCCGGCATCGCGCTCGACCCGACCTTCGTCAAGCTGGTCTCCTGGTATGACAACGAATGGGGCTACTCCAACAAAGTTTTGGAAATGGTCCGCGTCGTCGCCAAGTAACCGGCCATGCCGAAAAAATCCATCACCGACCTTTCGCTGTCGGGCAAGCGGGTCATCATGCGCGTGGACTTCAATGTCCCGCAGGACAAAACCACCGGCGCGATCACCAATACGGCCCGTATCACCGCAGCCCTGCCCACGATCAAGCACATCCTTGGCCAGGGCGCGTCCCTGGTCCTGATGAGCCATCTCGGACGCCCGGACGGCCAACGGGTGGAAAAATACACCCTCAAGCCTGTGGCGGAAAAACTTCAGGAGCTCCTCGGCGTGCCGGTGAAGTTCCTCCCGGATTGCGTCGGCCCCGAGGTCGAAGCCGCTTGTGCCGCCCTCAAGCCCGGCGAGGTTGTCCTGCTGGAGAATCTGCGCTTTCATATCGAAGAAGAAGGCAAAGTGAAAAACGAGGACGGCACCTCGACCAAGGCCGATCCGGCCAAAGTCGCCGAATTCCGCGCCTCGCTCAGCAAACTCGGTGACATCTATGCCAACGATGCTTTCGGAACCGCCCACCGCGCCCATTCTTCCGTGGTGGGAGTGGACCTGCCGGAGAAAGTCGCCGGGTTCCTCATGCAAAAGGAACTCGATGCCTTTGCGGCCGTGATTGAGAATCCCAAGCGTCCGCTCCTCGCCATCCTTGGCGGAGCCAAGGTTGCCGACAAAATCCCGCTCATCCGCAACCTGCTCGACAAGGCCGATGAAATCATCGTCGGCGGCGGCATGGCTTACACCTTCCTCAAGGTGCTGAACGACATGCCCATCGGCGACAGTCTCTTCGATCCCGAAGGTGCAAAAATCGTCGGCGAGCTAATGGAGAAAGCGAAAGAGAAAGGCGTGAAAATCCATCTCCCGGTGGATTTCCTCTGCGCCGACAAATTCGACCCTGAAGCCAAGACCCAATCCACCGACGCTTCCCAGGGAATTCCGGATGGCTGGATGGGCCTCGATTGCGGCCCGAAATCCTCCGCGCTTTTCGCTGAAGTCATTGGCCGGGCAAAAACCATCATTTGGAACGGGCCCAGCGGCGTCTTCGAATTCGAGAAATTCGCCGGAGGCACCAAAGCCGTGGCGGAAGCCGTGGCAGCCGCTACCGCTGCGGGTGCGATCTCCGTGGTCGGCGGCGGCGACACCGCGACCGCTGCGAAAAAATTCAAGGTGGTGGACAAAGTCACCCACGCCTCCACCGGCGGCGGGGCTTCACTCGAACTTCTGGAAGGCAAAACGCTCCCCGGCGTGGCCGCTCTGAGTGAGCGGAATGCCTAATTGAGAAGGACGAATGAGTAAACTTGCTGGTCCCTCACAATTTCGTCATTAGTCATCCGTAATTCGTCATTTTTACCATGCGCAAAAAGATCATCGCCGCCAATTGGAAGATGAACAACACCGTCGCCGAGACGGAGAGTTTCCTCGAAAGTTTCCGTCTGGAAGTCGAGGACGTGACCGGTGTCGAAATCATCATCGCCCCGCCATTCACCGCCCTGCCCAAACTTTCCGAACTCCTCGGCGGCTCGCAAAAAATCCGCCTCGGGGCCCAGAA
>JBMOHI010000177.1:0-5082 GCA_049317925.1 Terrimicrobiaceae bacterium | reverse complement strand
GTTAGGGCGCTTCGGAAACGTAGCCGCGCCCGTGAGGGCGTGGAGGGAAAGACTCGACCGTAGATTCCAGGTCCGTTTCAGACCGCCGCGACAAACTACTTTTTCTTTGCGGGAGCAGGCCGGGCGGCCTGCTTGGCAGCGGCGGCGTTTTGCTTCTGTTGATTCGCGCCAGCGGTCTTGGACTGCTTTTGCGAGGATTTCTTCTGGTTGGCTTTCGGTGAACGGTCGCCCATGATTTTTTGGAGTTCGGAATTTTTCTCCAGGACAGGGAATCCGCCGCGAAGACGCTTCCGTTATCTGCCCCGAACCGGCATTTGTAAACAGCGGCGGCGGATTTGTTTTCAGGCTGAAGCCCGGGCGGCGAGGAGGAGGCCGGCGGCTTTGTCGAGGGTTTCCTGCCATTCGTTCTCCGGCACGGAATCGGCCACGATGCCGGCTCCGACATGGAAGCTGGCGCGTCCGTCCTGGAAAATGGCGGTGCGGATGGCGATGGAAAACTGGCTTTCGCCATTGTAGCCGAAGTATCCGATGGCCCCGGTGTAGGGGCCACGGGGATGGGATTCCAGTTCGGCGATGATTTCGAGGGCGCGCTTCTTCGGTGCGCCGGATATCGAGCCGCCGGGAAAACAGGCTCGCACAGCGCCGGGATGGCTGACATGCTCGCGCAGTGTTCCGGTGACAGTGGAGACGAGGTGGTGAACCTGTTCGTAGCTTTCGAGTTTGAGCAGTTCCGGCACGGTGACGCTGCCATATTCGCAGACGCGGCCGAGGTCGTTGCGTTCGAGGTCGGTGATCATGACGAGTTCGGCGACCTCCTTGGGCGAGGTGAGGAGGTCGTAGGCGTTGCGCTGATCGAGTTGGGCATCAGCGCGGCGGGGGCGGGTGCCTTTGATGGGCCGGGTGATGATGCGGCGTCCGCTCATCCGCAGGAAACATTCGGGCGAGGCGGAGGCGATCTGCGAGCCGCCGAGATCAAGGAATCCTCCGTGAGGCGCGGGCGAATAGTGGCGCAGCGCTTCGTAAAACGGCCACGCGTCACCGGCGAATTCCGCCTCGAAAGGGTGGGCGAGGCAGACTTGATAGATGTCGCCGGCGGCGATGTAGTCCTGCGCCCGGCCAACCATTCGGACGAACTCCTCGCGGCTGATTTGCGGTTGGAAATCAATCCGGGGAAAGACGGCTTCGGCTGGAAGGGTCCCCGTCTCCGGCGGATTGTGCCAGGTGCCCGATCCGTGAAAGTAGAGATGCGGCTGATCGTAAAATCCGAAGCGGAAGCGTCCGTCGAAGCCGATCCATCCGACGGCGGCCCCATCGGGATGGCCGAGATCGGCGGAGGGCCGGGCGCGTCGGGCGAGTTCGCGTTCGAGTTCATCCCAATCGTCCGCTCCGCCCTCGAGGATGAGGTCCGGTTCGCAGGCCAGGAGCGAAAGGGCTCCGGGGCCGGACTGACTGGAATCCAGGAAAACCATGCCCGGGCGCGACCGCAGGGCGCGGGCGGCATCCTCCGGCGCGGTCGGCGCGGTCGGCGCGGGCGCGGCGGGGAGATGGGCGGTCTGGCGTTCCATGCTGCGGAAGATTTCCCCAAAGTTCCTTCCCGCGTCGATGTTCTTCTTCTTGAGAAATCGCGGGAGGGCTGATTATCTTCACCGCCTGATGTGGTTCCCGATTCGATTGCTTGTCGTTGTTTTGCTCCCGCTCACGGTCTTGACCGCGCAGGAACAAGCCTCCCCCACGCCTACGCCCGAGGCGGGCGCGTCTCCCGCTCCGTCTCCTGCCGGTGAGCCCACGGCGACGCCAGCCGCCTCTCCCGCGCCCGAGGCCAGCGCCACCCCTGCCACGGATGTGATCCCTCTCGAAGGCCAGCCCCAGCCTCCCGATGCAGTGACTGGAGCCCCCTTGGAGACGAGGGATCTGGCCCCGGTTGTGCCGCGAACGGATGAAGCCATGCCGGACGAGGCATTCACCGACCCGAATGCCATCATCCCCGACGCACCCCTGCCTCCGAGCGTTCCCGCCGTGGCCGAGAGCGCCGAGGAGAAGGCCCGCCAGTTGAGCATCCGCTACCGCGAAGTCCGGGTGAAGGTGGAGAAGGATCCCAAGCTGCAGAACCTGCTCCAGCAGGCCGATGCGGCCAAGACCGAGGAAGATCGGCGTGCTGCCTTCCGCACATACTATCGTTTGCTTTTCTCCAAAATTGCCGCCGCGGACAAAAGTCTCGCGGACCGCTGCAAAATCATGGAGGACGCCTACATCCGCCGTCTGGCCCAAGAGCGGCTGGAACCGACCATCCCGCTCAATCCCCCGCCCACGCCCGAACCCATCGGCAACTGACCGGCTCGCGTTTTCCGGGCTGTTCCTCAAAATATCATGTTCCGCTCCGCTCCTGAGATGAAGATCGTTACCGGCACGGCTCATCCCGAGCTGGCCCGGTCAATTTGTTCCTACCTCGGTGTTCCCTTGGGCGATGCCACGGTGAGTTCATTTCCTGATGGTGAGACGTTTGTCAAAATCAACGAAAACATCCGCGGCCGCGACGTGTTCATCGTCCAGCCGACCTGTCCGCCGACCAACCAGAATTTGATGGAGTTGCTCATTCTGGCCGACGCCGCCCGCCGCGCCAGTGCCGCCCGCATCACGGCGGTGATTCCCTTTTTCGGCTACGCGCGTCAGGACCGCAAGGATCAGCCACGCGTGCCCATCACGGCCAAATTGGTGGCCAATCTGATCGTGGCCGCCGGGGTTGATCGGGTGCTGACCATGGATCTGCACGCTCAGCAGTTGCAGGGCTTTTTCGATATTCCAGTGGATCATTTGTATGCCCTGCCGGTGATGTTGAACTACCTCCGCAGCATCGGGCTGAGTGATCTCGTGATTGTTTCGCCCGACGTGGGCGGGGTGAAAATGGCCTCGGCTTACGCACAGGCTCTAGACGCCGGACTGGCCATCGTGGTGAAACGCCGCAAGAGCGCCACGGAGATCGAGGCCGTCACCATCATCGGCGAGGTGGAGGGAAAAAATGTCATCATCGTGGACGATCTGACCGAAACGGCGGGCACACTAGTCGGCGCGGCCAAGATCCTGCGCAGTCAGGGAGCCAAGAATATTTATGCTGGTGTTTCACACACGGTCTTGACAGATTTGGCGGTTGAGCGATTGAAAGGCTCGGAAATCAAGGAGTTGATCACGACCGACAGTGTTCCCGCGCGGGCTGATTCCGCCGCCCGCGTGAAGGTTCTGTCGGTGGCTGAATTGCTCGGTGAGGGCATCCGGCGCATCCATGACGATGAATCCGTGAGTTCTCTCTTTGATATCAGTAACACCAAGACCACCTAGACCACTTATTACCCATGGCCAAACAAGTTAAACTCTCAGCCCGCCCCCGCGCGGAAGCCGGACGCAACGCCTTAATCAAGGTTCGTGCCCGCGGCGCCGTTCCTGCCGTCATTTATGGAGCGAAGGACGCCCCGTCGAACCTCGAAGTCTCGAAAAAGGACATCGACCGCCTCCTGTCCCATGCCGTCGGCGAAAACATCCTCGTCGAACTCGAAATCAACGACGGTGGCAAAACCACCAACCGCCTCTCTCTCATTCAGGAAGTGCAGCACCATCCCGTGCGCGGCGAAGTGATTCATGTCGATTTTCACGCCGTTTCCATGACCGAGGAAATCGAGGCTGATATCGTCCTTGAGCCCGTGGGCGAACCGATCGGGGTTAAAACCCACGGCGGTCTTCTCCAACAAAACATGCGTTCGCTCGGTATCCGCTGCCTGCCGCAGAATCTTCCCGAGCTCATCTCGGTGGACGTCTCCGGCCTCGAAATCGGCGGCTCCCTGCACGTGCGCGACATCAAGCTCCCTGAGGGCGTGTTTGCGACTCCCGATGAAGAACTGACCGTTTTCCTCGTTTCCGAACCCTCCGTTGCCGAAGAACCCGCTCCGGCCGCCGAAGCCGCCTCTCCCGAAGTCATCAAGGAGAAGAAGCCCGACGGTGCCGCTGCTGCTCCCGACGCCAAGAAGGCTGCGGAGGCCAAGAAGTAACCCGCACGCTCGCGCGTGGAGCATGCCTCGGTCTTTCGCCTCGTTGCCGGTCTGGGAAATCCGGGCCGTCAATACGCCGGCACGCGCCACAACGTGGGTTTCCTCGTCCTGGACGAACTGGCCCGCCGCGCGGCGGTGTCCTTCCATTCCGAGCCGAAATGGGATGCGGAGGTCGCGCCATGCGGAGGCCGCATGTTGATCAAACCGCAAACCTTCATGAACCTCAGCGGGGAATCGGTCGGCAACTACGCCCGCTATCACCGCTTGGAGCCTTCTGAGGTTCTGGTCATTCTGGACGACGCCGCCTTGCCCTTCGGCGACCTGCGCCTGCGCAAAACCGGCAGCGCGGGTGGCCACAACGGCCTCGAATCCATTCTCATGCACCTCGGCACCGAAGCCGTCCCGCGGTTGCGTTTCGGCATCGGCGCCGCGTCCGGAGCCCTCCACGACCACGTGCTGGGAAAATTTCACCCGGAGGAACTCTCCGCTCTTGAAACCACCATCGGCCGCGCGGCTGATGCCGTGGAACACGCCAACGCTCATGGCTTTGAATCCGCCATGAACATCTACAACCAAAAACCAACCTTATGAAAAAACGCTATGAAGCCTTTCTCGCCCTCGACACCCGGGGCAAGGAAGAATCCGTCAAAGACATCATCGAGCAGATCGAGAAAACCATCAAAGCCGAGGGCGCCGAAATCGAGCAGGTCCAGCGCCTGGAAAAGCGCGAACTCGCCTACGAACTCAAGCACCTGACCAGCGCCTATTTCGTCAATGTCATCTTCGCAGCGGAACCGCAGGTCATCGCCAAAGTCCGCCAGAAATTGAAACTCGACGAGAGCGTGGCCCTGCAGAATTATCTGGTCCTGCCCAAGAAAAAAGTCGAAGCCACCGTTTAACCCTCACGCACCATGCCCAATCTCAACAAAGTCATGCTCATCGGGAACGTCACCCGGGATCCCGAGGTCAAATACACGCCCAAGGGAACAGCCGTGGCCGAAGTGGGATTGGCCATCAGCCGGACCTTCACGCCCGAAGGCGGCGA
>JBMOHI010000176.1:0-5095 GCA_049317925.1 Terrimicrobiaceae bacterium | reverse complement strand
TGCGAATGGCCATTTTGGATTCCGTCACGGTGTCCATGTCGGACGAAATGATGGGGATCTGCAGGTGCAGGGAGGACGAGAGCGAGACGGAAAGGTTCGCGTCGCGCGGGAGAATGTCCGAATAGCGAGTGGCCAGAGAGATGTCGTCAAAGGTCAGGCCGACCGGCAGATTGCGCGGGAAGAAGTTTTCGGCGTCCGGGAACAAGTCGGAAAGGTCTTCCATGGGAAAGCTTCACCGGAATGACGGGACAAGCTCAAGCAGAATTTGCAGGGATGGCAGAATCCGCCTTGGCGCGGGTGACTCCGCTTGCAATCTGTCCGGTTTGCAGGGATCGGTGGACGGATTCATGTTCGACCTTGCGCGTTTAGTCCTGGCCCTCGTCTGTCTGTCGGTCTCACTAACCGCGGTCATCAAGGCACCAAATCTTCCGGCCTGGATGCTCTCGCTGGGGGCGACGGAATACGGGCATTGGTTCGCGCTGGTTTCGCTGGCCGTGGCGATTCCGTTCCGGTTTCATCCGCTGGGCCTGGCCGCCTCGGGCGTAGCCATTGTGGCAGCGGGGCTTTTTCTTTCGACGCTCGCGCAGGCGCTGCCATTCGGTGCCAGACTTCCGTCGCAATTGCAGGCGGCCTTCGGACCAATTCCGGACGCTGGACGCCCGTTCTCCTGGAAGGCCCTAATTTTCGGAGCTCGGGAAAAGCCAGTCGTGCCCGAAACCCTCATTTACAGCGAGGGAGAGGGGTATTCACTGCGATTGAATTTCTTCCGGAGCACCAGACCTGAACCCGCCCCCTGCGTGGTTGTGCTCCACACCGGGGGCTGGAATAGCGGTTCGCCGGACGAATTTGCGGCCCTGAGTTCACACCTGGCCAATCGGGGCTACGCCGTGGCGGCTTTGCAGTATCGTCTTGCGCCGAAGTGGACCTGGCCGGCCCAGCTTGAGGATGTGAAGGCGGCGCTGGATTTCTTGAAACGCCGCAGCGCGGATCTGGGAATCGATCCGGCAAAGTTCGTGTTGCTGGGGCGTTCCGCGGGCGGGCAGATCGCAGAGGCCGCCGCGTTTTCGTTATCAGCTCCTGAGATCCGCGGATGCATCGCCTTCTATGCCCCGGCGGATCTGCATTTCGCCTACCGGTTTGGGCGCGAGGACGACATTTTGAAATCGCTCCAACTTGTGCGCGATTACCTGGGAGGGACGCCCTCTGAGCGGACGCAAAATTACGATAGCGCATCAGGCATCCAATTTGTGAACCCCCGAACTCCGCCGACGCTGCTGATCCATGGCACGCCGGACCCGTTGGTCTGGAATGTGCAAAGCCGGAGACTGCGGGACAAACTCGCGGAAGCGGGCGTGCCGCATTTGTTAATCGAGCCGCCCTGGGCCACCCATGCCTTTGATTTCCATTTCAACGGTCCGGGCGGCCAGTTGAGCACGTATGCGGTGGACTATTTTCTGTCCGCGGTGACGAAGTGAACTCTCGAATCGCGGGCGAACTCCGCAGCTTGCTCAGCCGGGGAGTTCGATAGTGGCGGGGCTGCTGCCGAGGAGGGAGTTGATTTCCTCAAGGAGGTTGCGGGCTTTTTGCTCATCGGGTTCCAGCTTCTCCAAGGACTGGCGGTAAAGTTTTTCCGTGAGCGGACAGACGAACAGCCAGGATTTGGCGGTGATGTTGAGTTGCATCTTCTTGGTTTCCTTGAGGCTCTTGGAACTGGCGAGGTAGGTGGCGAGGGAGTCCTTAAGGATATTCCGATTGGCGAGAATGAGGAGATTGCGCGGGCCCTCGCCGGTTTCGGAGCGGCTGAATTCCATGAGGAGGTCGTCCATGCGCGTGTTGGGCGAGGCCAGCGACTGGGAAAGGGTCTTGATCAGTTGCTGGATGGCGGGATAGCGCAGAGTGCCGGGACAGGCGGAGGTGGCTTTGATGGCGAGGGCGGTGACGTCGAGCCAGTGGGCAGTTTTGGTGCCGGGACCGGAGGCATTCAAAAGACAGTTGGCCCATTGAAGGAGAATCTTGGTGTGGCTGGCAGCCTGGGGGAGGTTATTGGCCGCATGGTAGCTGCGGGCGCGGCGGGCAATGTCGTCGGCCAGGGGCAGGGGATCGGCGGCGCCAGCGGTAAGATACCAGGCGGGGTTGGCGGTGAGTTCCCAAAGCGCGCGAATCTTGCGGTCGGCGCTTTCCTGACCGGCGAGAAGCGAGGCGTACTTTTCTCCGGTCTGGCGCGCCTCGGCCGGCGGGGCGACCTGGTCCGGGGCTTTCTTCCACGAGAACGTGTTCTCGCCGATCCGGAGGATGACGTAGCCCGCGATCAGGGCGAGGAGCAGCGCCTTGACATAGGAAGATCTCGTAAAGGAAAGCTCCGACATCGGATTGCGTATACGTAGAAATGTCCGGAAGGGCAATCGCGGACCGAAGACTTATCGAACGATGCCGCGCTTGCTGGCTTCGATGAAGTCGAGGAGGTGGGTCAGGTGGTCGTTGGGGGGGAGTTCCTCGCGGATTTTCTCGCAGGCTTGCTTGACGTTGAGATTGGCCCGGCAGAGGAGGCGGTAGGCTTCGCGAAGGGAGCGCACCTCCTCGGGAGTGAACCCGCGGCGTTCGAGTCCAACCTGGTTGATGCCGCGGATTTCGGCGGGGTTGCCGTCGGCAATCAGGAACGGCGGGACGTCCTGCACGATCTTGGTGCAGCCGCCGAGGATGGCGTGGCGACCGATCCGGCAGAATTGATGGACGCCACTGAGGCCACCGATGACCGCGTGGTCCTCGACGATGACATGACCGGCGAGGGTGCCGTTGTTGGAGAAGATGGTGTGATTGCCCACGGTGCAGTCGTGGGCCACGTGGGCGTAGGCGAGGAAGTTGTTGTGACTGCCGATAATGGTCTTGCTGCCGGGGGCGGTGCCGCGATTAACGGTGCAGAACTCGCGGAAGCTGTTGTGGTCGCCGATTTCGAGATAGGTGGGCTCGACAGTGTATTTCAAATCCTGCGAACGCTGGCCGATGGAACTGAAGGGAAAAAACCGGTTACCGTCGCCGATGGTGGTTGGTCCGGCTACGGAAACGTGATTGGCCAGGACACAGCCGCTGCCGATGGTAACGCCTGCTCCGATGACGCAATACGGTCCGATTTCCGTGTCGGCCCCGATCACTGCGCCGGGATCAATGACGGCGGTCGGATGGATCATTTATCGATGAGGCCGAAGAGGAGTTCGCCTTCGGAGACAACTTCGCCGTTGACGATGCATTTGCAGGCGGCTTTGCCGAGGCGCTTTTTGGCGCTGATCATTTGACAATGAATGAAGAGCGTGTCGCCGGGCACGACGGGTTTGCGGAACTTGATGGCATCGGCGCTCATGAAATAGCCGATTTTGCCGGCATTCTCGGTCTTGCGCATCATGACGATGCTGGCGACCTGGGCCATGGCTTCGACCTGAAGCACGCCGGGCATGACGGGGTGGCCGGGGAAGTGGCCTTGAAAATAGGGTTCGTTAATGGTGACGGCTTTCACACCGACAGCGCGGACATCGACTTCGAATTCAATGATGCGGTCCACCATGAGAAACGGATAACGGTGGGGCAGGGTTCGCATGATCTCGTTGATATCAAGGACACCGCCTTCGGCCGGAACCGGACTCGGGGCCATCGCGAGCAAGGCGGCCTGGCGCTTGGCCAGGATGCGGGCCAGTTCGGTATTGGGACCATGGCCGGGTTTGACCGCGACGATGTGGCCGCGCAGGCGGCGTCCGGTGAGGGAGAGATCGCCGATGATGTCGAGAATCTTGTGGCGGACAAATTCATCCGGGAAACGGAGCGGTTCCTTGCTGAGAACGCTATCGCCGCGTGCGACCACGGCGTTTTCCAGGCTGCCGCCCTTGATGAGGCCCTTGTCCATCAGGGGCTTCACGTCCTCGTAGAAAACAAAGGTGCGGGCGGAGGCGATTTCCTTTTCGTAGAACTCCGGGGTGATCTCCGCGCTGAGATATTGGGTGAAGCGGCCTTCGGGTCCGACCTGGGTACAGGAGATACGGAATTTCGGATCGGGCAGGATCGTGAGGATCGACTCACCGATTTGCAGCACGACGGGCTCCTGCGGTTCGATGTAGGAGCGGGGAGCATTCTGCTCAACCACGCCGGCCTGCTTGATGAGGGCGGCAAATGCGCCCGCGCTCCCGTCGCCGATGGGCGGCTCGTTGGCATTCATCTCGATGAGGGCGTTGTCCACGCCGAGACCGGTGAGGGCGGAGAGGACGTGTTCGACGGTGTGGATCTTGACGTTGCCCTCGACGATGGTGGTCGAGCGCTCGACCGTCTTGACGTTAGCGACCAGGGCCTCGACCAGGGGCTGGTCGGGCAGGTCCACGCGCTTAAACTTGAAGCCGTGGCCGGGCGCGGCAGGATGCAGGGTGAGGGTGACTTTCTCTCCGGTGTGGAGGGCGGTGCCTTCGAGGCTGGCGGAGGATGCGAGGGTGCGTTGTTTGTCCACGATTGATAGCGTTACGAATTCGGGTCAGGCAGGCTGGCGTCCGAGCAGAATCAAGTCCATGTATTTTTGATTGCCGGCCCGGAGGCGGGCGACGAGGCAGCGTCCGATGGCGGCCAACAAATGAATGGCCGCGCCGGGTTGGAGACCGGCCAACACGCCGAGGGTCATGCGGGTGATGCAGAGAAGTTCGCAGGACTCGAGGGCGGAGACATCGGCCGAGCGGGGGCCGTCGTCAACGAGGGAGACTTCGCCAAAAAAGTCGCCGGGTTTGAGCACCGCCAGTTCGACATCCTTGCCGCCACTCTTGGCCGTGACGCGGGCGGAACCGCGCAGGATGACGAACATGCAATGGCCGGCCTCACCCGCGGTGATGATGGACTGGCCGGCGGAGAAGGTGACGGTGGTGCTTTGGGCGATGAGGGTTTGCAGCTCTTCGCCGGAGAGTTCCGCGAAAAGCTGGAAGTTCTTCAGCAATGCGTTGTCACTGTGAATATGGTGGGGTGATTTTTCCATCGAGCATGCGGATATGACGGGGAGCCAGCCGGGCCAGATCCTCGCTGTGGGTGACAATAACCAACGTGGCAATTTTTTGGGAAGCAATCTTTAGGAGGG
>JBMOHI010000175.1:0-5096 GCA_049317925.1 Terrimicrobiaceae bacterium | reverse complement strand
GGATGATTCCAACGGCGCTCGCAGCAACGCTAGGTCAGCTTGTTCATCAAAAAAGATGACCGCAGCTAGATGTTTTTCGCCATCCTTTGTTGTAATAACTACATGGTCGGAGTTCTTAACGACATGATGATTTGTAAGTATATCGGTTCCTGTGTTAAGTCGATAATATCCATCTTTGGCCCCTGATAATGTAGGGCCGAGAATAACACCACTTCCTTGCAAAATACCCTGACCTGAAGCGCTAAATGACTCCAACATTACAATTCTTGGGCCTGTTTTGATAAACAACTCTTTCGATGTCTGGCCGTAATGGGTGTCTGACACCGGCGGCTTCAGCGTAGAAAAGTATCTGCTGCCCGAGTTTTTCAGCGTCTGTGTACATGCTAATACAATAATGGATGCAATAAGTCCCAAACCTGCGAGGAGAAAGATTATCCTTGTAGTGATTGCGGATGTTCTCTCGCTTTGCGCAGTTCCTGGGTAGATTCCGTATTTGTTACTCCCCTTCGTTCCGCTCAAGATCAAAAGAAATAGTGGCGCCACCGGAACAAACACAAGTGGCGCTAACCAACCTGTTAAATTAAGATCATGAAATCTCTTGGCGGCGGTTATGACCGTAAGATAAATCCATACAAACCCCAAAACGCCGAGAAGCGTTTCAGTATACGAAGATTTAAAATCGCTGATTAGCGCTGCTAAAAGTCCGAGTGCAATTAAATTTAACAGATTGCGGATAAACCACGCCGCTCCACCGATCCGTCCGATCGGTAGAAAGTATGCAGCGATGCGATTAGGAGCAGCTAATTTCACCGTGAATGATTTCTAGCTAATAACAACTGATGAAAAGCAGGTATTTTTGTTTGTCTCACTTTTCAGAGTTGAAACTAAACATTCGCTATCATTTCTGCGGAGGCATTTGCTTGTGCTTCCGCAAGAACACGCTGAAAATCATCTGAGAGAGTGGCAAGACGAATAGAAATCTCATCGGGCAGTCGGCCTCGCTTCTGTTCTTGAATTGCGTGCGCGTGCAAGTCACCATCAACGAGGAGCATTACTTTTGTCGGCGCTTCCGACAGCAATAAAAATAGGATATCTGATCTGATCTTGTTCATTTTTGTCTTTGCAAGCCCTCCCTGATTCGCGCGCCCACTATTCGCTGAAATACAGGCAACAATCGCTCCATCCTCGGACACTGCATCAAATTCAAATTCTCCTCCTCGACGAAGAGGAGCTTTTGTTTTCTTGAAATTGGTTTTGAACTCGCTCCGCATCCATCCGTCGCGGATGTGGGCTTCGACCAAGAGGAATGCTTTCGAGGTGGCCATATGTTTTGCCTAAGGCACAGGGTTGTATCTAGTGTGGCGGCGGGGATTGGGCGTGATTTCCGAGGCGGGCGGTGATTCCGCCGGCATGGCGGATACAACCCTGTTGGACTGAGCCGCCGTGCGCGGCGCGGGCGGTGCCTATCGGGGAAAGCATTTTTCCCATCCTGCGTTCACGCTGGCGTCCCGTGGCCATGGAACAATGTGGGGGGAGTGAGGGGCGTCTGGCAAGCGTTGATCGCGGCCGCCAACAGTGCGGGAGCACTTCTTTTCGGGGAACCTGGGGTTCAGTGTGCACTTTCTTTCATCTTTCTGGCATTCCGTTCTGGGTGATTCAGCCGCCCGGCGATGCGCTGGAGCGACAGGCTGATGTTACCCCTACCCCGGCCAGAAAGGCCTCAGGTGTCGAAAGGACATGCACAATGACCCGAATGGCCTATCCCGACCCCCAGTGGCTCGCGTGGCCCTATCCGCTATTTTGCGGTTGCTTTGAGTTTCGTAACCGATGACGCGGGGAGCATTTGATGTTACGGTGGTTCCGACGTGCTAGGAACTGATTCAATTTCTCAAAAGCGCTTGCAGCCGGTGTGGCGGATACTGGTCTGGGTGGCGGTGGGTCTGGTGTTTGCGCCGAGTTTGATTGGGTTGGCGGGAATCGCTGGGGCGAGGGATCAATTGCGGGATGCCGCGATGGTTTTGATTTTTGCGTTGATCTTTTTGATACGCGAGCGACCAGAGGCCGCACAGTTGGCGTTGCGGTTCAGTCCGAAAGCAACGATTTTTCTGGGCGCCTCGTGTCTGGCATCGGCGGCGTCTGGGATCTTGGGGAAACCGCTTTTGCTGGTGGCGGGATTAGGATTGTTGGCCGGGGCGGTTTTGTTGTTTTTGTTCGGGGACGAGTTGATTGGGCCTGCGACAGGGCTGGCGGTGGCGTTTTCGGGATTCGTGATGCTCGCCGTGGTGTTTCCGTTGGCCGATCTTCCGCTGCGAATCTTCGCCGGGAAGGCTTCGGCAGCCTTGCTGGATTTTTTTGGAGCGCAGGCCACGCTGGGATTTTCTGGTGAGCCTGCGAAGTTGATTTTGATTTCGAATGGGCGGCCCTTCGAGGTGGCTCCGGAGTGCAATGGTTTTGGGATTACGAGTAGTTGTATTCTCCTCGGGTTATTGCTGGCGTTTAGTCGGAGGCTGCGGATTTTGGACAAGGTTCTGATTGTGGTCTTGGCACCGTTGCTCGGACTCTTCTCGAATGCGTTGCGGATTTTGGGAATTGTTTTGTTGGCGCCGATGGTGGGGGCGGAGGGGTATCATCTGATGCACGAAGCCGTGGGGATTACGCTTTTCTTGGGAACCTTGGCCTTCGTGTGGTGGCTGGTTTCCGGGCTTCCGGAGAAGGACGTGGAAAGGGTCAGTCCCACATTCCATAACACGTGAAGTTTTTCGGCTGAGGAGTCGCGGCAGCTATTTATCATGGGGCTGACGCTCGAGGAGGGGCCGTGCATTTGTGCAAGACTCTTTTCCATCGCCTGACATCGCGGTTGGTTTTTTGCACGGTAAGTATCAATTCGTCTGGCAGGTTCCGGCTCATCGGCTTCGATAACCGCCGCCGTGTAGCTCCATCGGCGCCTTCGATTCCTTCGCCCTTTCGAGGTTGCCTCCGTGGGACTCCCTCATTACGTTCGGCGGACATTCCATCATGAGCGTTGAAGTCAAAGTCCCTGCCGTCGGCGAATCCATCACCTCCGGCATTATTTCCGTCTGGCACAAGAAGGACGGCGAGGCGGTCGCGTCCGGCGAAGTGTTGTTCACCCTCGAAACCGACAAGGTTTCCACCGAAGTCAATGCCCCCGAATCCGGCGTGCTGAAAACCCAGGCCGCCGAGGGCGACGAGGTCAAGATCGGGCAGGTCGTGGCCCTCATTGAAGCCGCCGCTGCCGCTGCATCTCCCGCGCCCGCCAAACCCGCACCGAAAGCCCAAAAAGCCGCGGAGCCCGCCACGCCTCCCCCTCTACCCCCCGTCGAGGAGAAGCCGGCTGAAAAGGAGACCGAACCTCCGCCGATTCCGGCCGCGGCACCCGCGCCGAAAACCGCGGCCGGTGACGACTCCCGCACCACCCGCAAAAAGCTTTCCCCGCTCCGGCGCAAGATCGCCACCCAACTCGTCTCGGCCCAGCATAACGCGGCCATCCTCACCACCTTCAACGAGTGCGACATGAGCACGGTGATGAACCTGCGCAAGGCCATGCAGGATGAGTTCGTCAAAAAGAACGGCGTCAAACTCGGCTTCATGTCGTTCTTCATCAAAGCCGTGGTGGACGCGCTCAAGGCCACTCCCGCCATCAACTCCCGCCTCGAGGGCGACGAGCATATCCATCATCATTTCTACGATATCGGCGTGGCCGTTGGCACCGAACGCGGACTCATGGTCCCGGTCGTGCGCGATTGCGATAAAAAATCCTTCGCCGACATCGAGCGCGACCTGGCCGCTTTTGCAGTCAAGGCCCGCGAGGGAAAAATCGGTCTCGACGATCTGCAGGGCGGCGTCTTCACCATTTCGAACGGTGGTGTCTATGGCTCCCTCCTCAGCACCCCGATTCTGAATCCCCCGCAAAGCGGCATCCTCGGCATGCACAAAATCCAGGACCGTCCGATCGCCGAGAAAGGCCATGTCGTCATCCGCCCGATGATGTATCTCGCCCTCAGCTACGATCACCGGGTGGTGGACGGCAAGGAAGCCGTGACCTTTCTCGTGCGGGTCAAGGACTGCATCGAAAATCCTGCCCGCATGTTGCTGGAAGCCTGAGGGGCTTGCCTGATCCGGGGCGGAAAACGCGAGTTTTCCGGGCGCGAGACGGCTTCCTTAAAACGTGGACCAGATGTGCTGGATCACGAAAAAAAGAAACGCGGTGGAGCAGCCGAACATGAGGAGTCCGTTGGTGGCCATGAGCGGTCCGAGTCCCCGCCAGGGTGCGCGCAGGACGACATCGCCGTAACCGAGTGCGGTGAGCGACGTGCCGGCGAAATACATGCCTTCGCCAAAGGTGGGAAACTGGCGGATTTTCCAGAACAACAGAGCCCACACCGCGGCTTCAGCCAAGTGGGTGATGAAAAGAATGAAAAACGAACCGAGGATGAGTAGAGGTCCGGCCACGTGCACGCCCACCAGCCGGATGGCGTCGTTGGCCGTGAGGGTCAGCAGCACGGCGGTTTCGAAAATCACCCAGGTGTGAAAGGCAAACAAGGCCGCCGCCATGGCGATGCCGGTGAAATAGACTTTCCCGAGGGAGGCGGGCGAACACGGCTGCGGCACGGGCGGATTCAATCGTGTTCCTCGGTGGAAACGGGCGCGTCGGGCGCGGCAGAGAGCGCCTGCTCGAGGGCGCGCCACGCGAGGGTGGCGCATTTCACCCGCTGGGGAAAACGCCGCACGGCACTGAAAACTTCCAAATCGCCGAAACTTTCCGGCACCTGCGTTTCCTCGGGCGTGACCAGCATGTGGCGGAAGGCACCCGCCATGGCCGAGGCCTCTTCGCGCGACTTGCCCTTGATCTTGATGGTCATGAGCGAGGCGGATGCCATGCAGATTGCGCAGCCATGGCCGGTGAATTTCAGCGTTTCGACCGTGTCGGGCGTGAGTTTGACTGCGAGTTCCACCTCGTCGCCGCAGGAGGGATTGTCGCCCTTCACTGTGACGGTGGCGTCGGGCAGCGGCCCGAAATTCCGCGGGCGCTTGCTGTGGTCGAGGATGAGTTCCTGGTAAAGTTCTTCGAAGTTCAT
>JBMOHI010000174.1:0-5096 GCA_049317925.1 Terrimicrobiaceae bacterium | reverse complement strand
CCGCATCCGCGATGTGCGGGGCGGATCACTCAACGACTCGCGCTTCGGGGCGCGCATGCGGGGCGAGGGGGTTTTCGCCGGGCAAATCCGCCAGCTTTTCGAGGTTTCTTTGCAGCGCGAAGGGCTGAACCAGAATATGTCTTCACTTTCGATCGCCTCCTTTCGCAATCCGGGCGGTCAGCAGATGAGTCTGTTTTGACCGAGAGGCGCGGCTAGCGAAATTGCGACGCGCACTCGGAGGGGCTCATCCCGGCATGCGAACGAAATGTTCTGCTGAAATGAGCCGGGGAGCTGAACCCGCACTCGCGGGAAATGGCTGTCATGTTGAGTTCCGAACAGAGCAGGAGGTAACGGGCCTTTTCGATTCGCAAGCGCTGGAGTTCCTCGAAGATGGTTCGTTTTCGTTCCTGCCGGAAGACCCGGGCGATGTGTTCTTCCGAGCGGTCAACAGCCCGGGCGATATCGGCGAGGGTCAGGTGCGACCCGAGATGGTTTTCAAGGTGAAGGGAGATGGTCTCGCACAGTCTCCCGCCGCGATCGGGCGGGAACTTCCCCTCACCGGAGCCTTTTTCCAAGATCCGCGTGACATCTATCAGGGCGGCTCGGGCCAGGGCATGAATCCTTTGGCGGCTGTCCCAACGCCGCGAACGCAGCTCGCTCCGCATTTCGGGCACCCAGGCCGGCAATGGGCACAGTGCGATTCCCTTTTGGGGAAGCCGCGAGAGGACTTGCCGGGCGAACTCGTTCTCGCGGGCAGCCGGGAAGGTGAGACGTAAAACCCGGACATACGAGGCCCGGGTCGGTGAGACGGGAAGATAGGTTTGCCGGGAGGAGCGCAGATTGATCAGGACGTCGCCCGCCCGGAGCCGCTCCAGCCGCCCCGCGTCGAAGCGATGATGGATCGTTCCTTCGATCACGAACAAAATTTTCGGCAGGCTGTTGGTGAATTGATGAATTCCCGCCGTGGTCACGGTGACAATGCGTTCCTCGAGAAACAGAAACGGGTCGCCGAGCCGATCCAGGTAGTGAACAACTCCGGCTTCCATAAGAATATCAATAGAGGAAAAGGAATATCAATCACACCTATATACTCCGGCGAGAAATTCAGTCAGTCTGGTATCAGCATGAAAGCCGTCCTCCCCATCATCGATTGCGATGTCCATCAGAGTTTTGCCGGCACGGAACTCCGGGATCGTCTCCCGCGGGCCTTTCAGGAAGCCGGTTGGGTCCAGCCGCCGCATGCCCTTCCGAGCCCGGTCGGGGTTTTGCGAGGAGATGCCAAGCCCGCCAACGGTCCGCCCGGCTCCTGTCCCGCAAAGATGATCAGCCAGCACCTGGACCCCTTCGGCATTGCGAAGGCGATTCTCACCGGCTGCGGCGTGATCTCGACCGGCGTTCATCCGAACGTCCATTACGCCGCGGCGGTGGCACGCGCGTATAATGACATTTTGGCGGAAAAGTGGCTCGCGGCGGACCCGCGCTTTTGCGGCTCGATCCTGATCACGCCGCAGGATCCCGAGGCGGCCGTCGCGGAGATTCGCCGCTGGGCGGGGCATCCCCGCATGGTGCAGACCATCATGTGCAGCGCGGCCCGCATTCCTTTCGGACAAAAGTGTTACTGGCCCATCTACGAAGCAGCGAGCGAATGCGGCCTTCCGGTGGCCGTCCATGCCGGCGCAGAAGGCCGCGGCATGAGCAATGGATTTATCGCCGGAGCACCCAGCACCTACCTGGAATGGCACACGAACCTTTCCCAAAGTTACATGGGCCATTTGACCAGCCTGCTTTGCGAAGGGGTCTTCGAAAAATTCCCGCGGCTGAAATTTGTCTGCATTGAAGGCGGGCTTGCCTGGCTGCCCCATCTGCTTTGGCGGTTGGACAAAAACTGGAAGGCCTTACGGTCCTCCGTGCCGTGGGTGCGCAAACTGCCCAGCGAATACGTCTGGGAGCATGTGCGCTTGACCACTCAACCGATCGAGGAACCGGAGCATCCCCGCCATCTCGAAGCCATCTTCGAAATGATCCACGCGGAGAAGACAGTCATGTTTTCCTCGGACTATCCGCACTGGGACAATGATTCGCCGACGCACGGCCTGCCCCGGTTGGCTCCGGAATTGACGAAACGGATATTCCACCAGACGGCGGAGGAGTTGTACGGCTTCGACCAGGCGGTGGAAAATGCGGTGCCACACACCGCGGGAATCCCGTGAGAACCAGACACCGCGTTTGTTCCGCCGCAGAGTTGCCGCCGGGGTCGCGCAAGATCGTCACGGTCGGCCAGAAATCGATCGGGGTGTTCAATATTGCCGGCGAATATCACGCGCTACTCAACGTTTGCCCGCATCAATTTGCTCCGTTATGCGAGGGAGCCGTCACCGGATACTGCCCTCCATCGCGGGTCGGGGAATTCCGTTTTGAGCGGGTCGGGGAGATTATTCGCTGTCCCTGGCATGCCTGGGAGTTCGACATCAAAACCGGTCGCAGCATCTTCAATCCCCACGCGGTGCGAACCGGAAGCTACGAGGCGGGCGTTGAGACCTTTCCGGCAGGGGTCGCGGACGCAATGGTTTACGTGGAGGTGTGAATCGGAGGGGCCTAAGGTGTTTCCGCCAGAGCGGGAGCCCTGTCGGCGATCACCACCTGGGTGCCGACTTTGACCTTACCGAAAAGGTAGGAAGCCGTCTGGCGCCGCAGGCGGATGCAGCCGTGCGAGGCGGCGCGTCCACCCGGCACATGGCCGACGTGCAGACCCACCCCGGTGTCGGTCAGCCGCATCCAGTAGGGCATGGGGGCACCGGCAAAGCTCGCTCCTTCCGGCACGGGATGCTGCCGCGTGTCGGCGTCGGATACCAACACGGTGCCGGCGGGGTCCACGATTTTTCCGTAAAGGTTGGAACGATAATCCTTCACTTTGCCGCGGATGGTGTAGCTTCCGGTCGGAGTGGGATGGGATTTTTTTCCCGAGGCGAGGGGGAAATCCATGGCGATGGCTCCATTGACCAGCAGGAATCCGCGTTGTTCGCTTAAGGCGATCTCAATACTCACGTTATCGGCGGTGGCTTGATCGAGAAGTGCTTTGTTGCGATAGGTATCGGCCTTCCAGCCCTTGGTGGCCCGGAAGGCCGCATGCTCTGCGCGGGCCTGGGTGCGGAGGGCGGCCAGTTCGCGGTCGGCGCGGACCTGGGCCTGCTTTTTTTCATAGTCCTTCATCACCGCGCAGCCGCTGAAGGAGAGGCAAAATGCCGCCAGCGCGGGCAGTGCGGATTTGTGAGGAAACGCCATACGAAGTACCCAAAGCGCAAAAAAGCGCGGGAGAAAAGCGAATCCTGCGATTTCCCAGTTGTCAAAATCTTCCGCCATGCGAAATATAGGACGGTTTTTGCCGGTCCCGGGGACCAAGTGCCGGCAGGAGCAAACCCATCACCACCACGCATGCCAAAATCCGCCGCCACCTCCGTTGATTTCGCCGAAGTGCCGGTCAACGCCACGCTTTCGAATGAGGACAAGCTCGGGCTTCTCCGCAGCATGGTGCGCATTCGGCGATTCGAGCTGCAGGCGGCCAAGATCTACAATGCGGGCAAGATGGGCGGTTTTCTCCATCTCTATAATGGCCAGGAGTCCGTCGCCGTAGGCACGACTTCCCTCATGGGCGATGACGACCACGTCATTACAGCCTACCGCAACCACGGACACGCCCTCGCCGTCGGGATGAGCATGAACGAAT
This sequence comes from Terrimicrobiaceae bacterium, assembly GCA_049317925.1. Taxonomy (GTDB): domain Bacteria; phylum Verrucomicrobiota; class Verrucomicrobiia; order Chthoniobacterales; family Terrimicrobiaceae; genus CAMASH01. The sequence continues at coordinate 1,372 of JBMOHI010000174.1, read as the reverse complement.
GCATGGCCGAACTTTACGGCAAGGCCACCGGATGCTCGAAGGGCAAGGGCGGCTCGATGCACTTTTTCGCGCCGGACAAAAACTACTGGGGCGGTCACGGCATTGTCGCGGGTCAGACGCCGCTCGGGCTCGGACTCGCCTATGGCCTGAAGTACAAGGGCCTGACCGGCGCGGCGATGTGTTTCCTCGGCGACGGCGCAGTCAATCAGGGCTGCTTCTACGAAAGTCTCAACATGGCAGCGCTTTTCGAGTTGCCGGTCATCTACATCATCGAGAACAACAAATACTCCATGGGCACGAGCCTGGAGCGCTCTTCGGTGGTGGACAAATGCCTGGCCCAGCGCGCCGAGGCCTTCAAGATCGAATGGGCCCAGGCCGGCGGCGAGGATGTGTATGAAGTCCGCGCCGTGACCCAGAAAGCCATCGAGCGCGCCCACAAGGAATCGAAGCCCACGGTGATCGAATTCGACACCTACCGCTATTACGGCCACTCCGTTGCCGACGCCAAACACAAGGGCGGCTACCGGCAGGAGGAAGAAATCGAGAATTACAAAAAGGAACACGATCCCATCCAGCTCTTCAAAGCCCGCCTCATCGCGGAGAAGGTGATTTCCGAGGAACAATTCGAGGCCATCGACGCCGAGGAAAAAGCCGGGGCCGCCGCCGCCTCGAAATTTGCCGAGGAAAGCCCCTCACCGACCGAGGCCGCCATCTTCGAGGATGTCTATTTTGAAGTGGACCGGCAGACCGAGGCCGGCCGCACCGGACGGCATTTTTTCAACAACTGATCCGCGCCAGCGATGCGACTCCTCATTCCGGCCCTTCTCCTCGTCGTGTCCTGCGCTCATGCGCAGGAGTCCGATTTTTTGGAGAACCGCTGGGTCGCGATTCTTTCCGTCTATGATTCATTCTCGGCGGCCAAGGCTGATGCCGAGAAGATTGCGGCCAAAAGCGACGTGCCCTTTTCGATGGAGGGGCGGGTTTTCGACAAAAAGCGCGGCCTGATTTACCCGGACAATTTCGACGACGAGGTCTTTGCCGGGCAATACGTCTCGCGGCGCTATAACGAGACCGCGATCAAGGACCGCGACACCGAGTATCTTTCCGTCGAACGCTCTGATGGCTATGACGGTTTCAAACCCGGTTACTACATCGTGGTGGCGGGCATTTACGAGTCGGCCAAGGACGCCCAGGCCCAAGTCAAACGCTTCACCGCATGGGCTCCGACCGCCTACGCCAAAAAAACCAAAATCTACATGGGCTGCATGCACTAGCCGCCCGTCCATTGTCATGCCACTGATCGAATACCGCGATGCATTGAACCAGGCGTTTGCCGAGGAAATCGAACGCGACCCGAATGTCGTCCTTATCG
>JBMOHI010000173.1:0-5117 GCA_049317925.1 Terrimicrobiaceae bacterium | reverse complement strand
AGGCCTTGCTGGAGTCCGCTCTTCACCGCCCGCAGCAAATTTTCGCTTACGCCAAACCCTCCCTTTTCGAACTCGCGGCAGCCTATGCTGCGGGCATCGTGAAGAACCATCCCTTCCTGGATGGCAACAAACGTGCGGGTTTTGTGACTGCCTACATTTTTCTGGGAGCCAATGGATTTGCCCTCGACGCCCCCGAGGAAGAAGTGGTCGAACGCACGCTCGCTCTCGCGGCTGGAGCCATTGAAGAGGCTGAATATGGGGCATGGCTGGAGAAATCCTGCCAAGGGTAGCGCGTTTGCACCGCGCACCGATCTCACACCACCGCGACGTCGAACGGCCGCATGAAGTCCGCCCGGCCTTCGACCTGACCCCAGACTTCGATCCGCCACAGAATCGTCAATACGACGCCCTCACAGGAGGCCTCCGCATCGGCGGGGACGGTTACTGTGCCGGCGAAATCCCTCGGAGCCATCTGCGAAACTTCACAGTGTTCCAGGCTTTCGAAAAAACTTAGCTGACAGGGAGTGGTAATCTCGGAGGTTTTTCTTCCCGGTTTCCGTTCGCGGCGTTCGCAGATGAGGTTGGCCCGCAAGGATTGCAATCGCACCGGGCCGGTCTGCCGGATGATCACATCTACCGGCGTGCCACGGGGAAGAGGCTCCCTGCTGAGGCGGATGGTGGTGGGTGGGGTTCCCGCAGCCAGGAGGGAATGGATGGTGCTGTAGAGCATCAGCAACCCGAACAGAGCGGGCAGCACGGAGACGAAGGCAAACACGGTTGAGCCGGAAAAATAAAAAAGAGCCGCCATCCCGAAAAGCGCGATGGCCGCGACAAAGCTGATTACGGCGCGGGCCCGTTCTCCAATGGCTGTCGTTTTCTCCGGCTGGGTCATGGACGAAAGCGCCTAAACGCCGCCTCGCTCCCGATTACGAGGCGAGCTTCTTTTCAAGAATCTCGCTGACGAGAGTCGGGTTGGCCTGGCCCTTGGAGAGCTTCATCACCTGGCCTTTGATGGCGTTGATGGCGGCGAGTTTGCCGGCTTTGTATTCACTGACGGCGCGCGGGCTGGCCTCGATGGCCTGGTCGCAGAGGGCCTCGATCGCTCCGGTGTCGCTGACCTGCTCGAGGCCTTTTTCTTTCACAATGACGGCGGCAGCTTTTCCGCTGGCGAACATCTCGGCGAAGACATCCTTGCCCTGCTTGGAGTTGATTTTGCCGTCCTCAATCAAGTTGACCAATTCGTCGAGCGCGGTTGGCGCAATCGGGCAGTCGGCGATGGAGCGGTCGGCACCGGAGAGGGCGCTTTGCAGATCGTTGAGCATCCAGTTGGCCACGCTCTTGGGTTTCTTCGCTCCCTGGGCTGCGGTTTCGAAATAGCGCGAGAGGGCGAGGTCGTTGGCCAGAACGGCGGCGTCGTATTCGGTCACGCCGAAGTCGGCGACGTAGCGGGAGCGTTTTTCCCAAGGAAGTTCGGGTTTGCGCGAGCGGGCGTCGGTGAGGATCTCGGCGGTTTTGACCGGAAGCAAATCCGGGTCGGGGAAATAGCGGTAGTCGTGCGCGCTTTCCTTGATGCGCATGAGGGTGGTCTCGCCGCGGACGTCGTCCCAGCGGCGGGTTTCCTGATCAAGGACGATGCCGGCTTCGCGGGCTTCGATCTGGCGGGGGATCTCGAAAGCGAGGGCGCGGCGGACACCGGAGATCGAGTTGAGATTTTTGAGTTCGATCTTGGTGCCCCACTGATCGGTGCCGACGGGGCGGACGGAAATGTTCACGTCGCAACGCATCTGGCCTTTTTCCATGTCGGCGTCGGAGATGCCGCCGTAGATCATGACTTGTTGGAGAACAGTGAGGTAGGCAAAGGCCTCCTCGGGGCTGGCGATGTCGGCTTCACTGACGATCTCCATGAGCGGTGTGCCGGCGCGGTTGAAATCGATGCCGGTGGCGGTTTCGAGATGGAAACTTTTGGCCACATCTTCCTCAAGGTGGATGCGGGTGAGGCGGATGGCTTTGTCCTTGGTCGCGATGCTTTTCTGGGCGTCCTTCGGATACGCGAGATCGTGGAGGGGAACCGCGCCGCCGAGACAAAGGGGCAGATCGTATTGGCTGATCTGGTAGTTCTTCGGCATGTCGGGGTAGAAATAGTTTTTCCGGTCAAACTTGCAGGCCTCGGGGATGTCGCAGCCGAGCATGAGTCCGGCCAGGGCGGTGAGACGGAGGGCCTCGTCGTTCATCACGGGGAGCGCGCCGGGCAGGCCGAGACAAACGGGACAGACGTTGGTGTTCGGCTCAGCCCCGTATTCGACCGCGCAGGAACAAAACATCTTCGTGCGGGTCTTGAGCTGGACGTGAACTTCGAGGCCGATGGTGGCGATGTAGTCGGGCATGGGAAATTTCGATTTTGGAGTTTCGATTCTCGATTGCAATCCTAGTTGGCAGGCGGACGCTTGCGGGGAGAGGGTGACGGAGAAGGCGCGGGGGGTTCCAGCGCGAATTTCAAGGCGGCGCGGAGGTCGATCTTTTTGAGCTGTTCGGCCAGGACCGGATCCTGCACCGCGGCGAGGAGGGCCTTGTTGCTGAGCAAGCCAAGGAAATCACGTTTCTCCGAGGCATTGATGATGGCCGGATCATTGACCAATTCGACCATGCGCGGGCTTTGCATGACCTCCTGGACGCCGGGATATTGAATGAAACGCAGCATCGTCTCCTGGTCGTTGGTCAGCTTGCCGATTTGGAGAATCAGATCATAGAAATCCGGCGGGATGGGGTCCACCGCCTGGACGAATTTTCCGGCCGGGCCGAGTTCCAGCGATTCCTTGAGGGTCACTAGGCCGCTAGCCACGCGGGGCGGCGGGGCGGGTTGGGTTTCGTTTTCCTGGCGGGGTGTTTCCACGCGGGACTGGGCCAGGGCCCCGAGGCCGCGCACCAGGGAAATGCCACTCCAGAGAATGAAGAGTCCGACCAGCAGGCCGAAAAACGCCCCGCCCAAACCCCAGAAGAGCCGGATCAACCCGGAACCCTGATGTTCCGTGCGTTTGAAGAGCAGCGCGCCCATGAACCAGATGAGGAAAAAGACCACCACGCCGACTCCGGCACCGGCGGCAAATCCAGCAAAGATTCCGGCTGCTTGACCGAATCCCCCGAAGGGCATGGCGGCAATCCGCGCCGCGGCCAGACCGATCAACCCGGAAAACACGAACGCGGCCAGATGAACGCCCGACCGCACCACCCCGGCCCGCCAACCCCGCCAGATCTCCCAAATGAGGAAAAGGATGGCCGCGAAAAAAAGTACCCCCTGCCAAAATGGCGAACCGTGCGACATCGCCACTACCGGGGCAGGCAATCCTGCGCCCGCTGGCGCAAAGCATGATCGCACAACACGAGTGCCGTCATGGCCTCAACCATCGGCACCGCGCGCGGAAGCACGCAGGGATCGTGGCGTCCGCGGGAGGACAGATCGGAGTTTTCCCCCGCGACGGTCACAGTCTGCTGCGCTTTCGCGATGGTCGCCGTGGGTTTGAAGGCCACACGGAAAACAATCGGCTCGCCGTTGCTAATGCCGCCCTGAATGCCGCCGGAGAGATTCGTAGCGGTCCGAACGCGGCCATCCTCCATACGGAAGGCGTCATTATGTTCGGAACCCTTGAGTTTCGCCCCGGAAAAACCCGAGCCGATCTCAAATCCCTTCGTGGCCGGAAGGCTCAACATGGCCCCGGCCAGATCCGCTTCGAGCTTGTCGAAAACCGGTTCGCCCAAACCCGGCGGAACCCCGCGCACCGTGCATTCAATGAGGCCACCGACGGAATCACCCTCGCTGCGCACCTGTTTGATCAGCGCAATCATTGCCGCCGCGGCGTCTGCGTCCGGGCAACGCACGACATTCGCCTCGATGTCCTCGAAGGACACGTGCGAGCCGTCGATTGTCGCCGAAATGTCGTGGATCGCCGTGACATAAGCGAGGACTTCAAGTCCGGGGAAAAGCGTGCCGAGAATTTTCTTCGCAACCGCACCGGCCGCCACGCGCCCGATGGTTTCGCGGGCGGAGGCGCGTCCCCCACCCTGCCAGTTGCGGATGCCGTATTTGGCCTGGTAGGTGAAATCGGCATGCGAGGGACGAAAGTGCGTTTCCATCTCGCTATAGGCCTCGGGACGCGCGTCAGTATTCGGCACCATGATCGAAATCGGCGTGCCTAGCGTCTGTCCTTGAAAAACGCCGGAAAGAATGCGGCAGGTGTCCTCCTCCTTGCGCGGCGTGACGATGTCGCTCTGGCCGGGACGACGCCGGTCGAGGTCGGGCTGGATGTCCGCCTCCGAGAGCGGCAACCGCGCCGGACACCCGTCAATCACCACGCCAACACCACCCCCATGGGATTCGCCCCAGGTTGCGATGCGGAAAATCTCGCCAAACGTGCTTGCCATATCAGTCGGGAAAATACGGATTCACCGCGGAGGGTGACAGGAGAAAATCATCCCGCAATCGGTGGCCGGTTAGCAGGTGCGCCGGTGAGAAACCAATTCCACAGCATCAAACCCGCCAGCAGGACGACCCAGAGCGGATTCAAAAACTCCCCGCGCGCGTGGCTCTGCCGGATCGTTTCGACCGCGGCCGGAACGTTGCTTCCGCTGGAGGCCGCGTGAAAATCCGATTCCCGCGAATCCGCAAAATGCGCCGCACCATCGAAGAGCGGAGTGCCATCCGGACCCTTGGCCGCAAAAAATCCCGGCACAGCCGGAGCGCGAACTTCCCCGACTCCCGCCACCGGAATCTGCTGCCGCGTTTCCACATTGGCGGATTCGGGCGCGATTTTGTTCGTCCGCACCGACGAAAAAAACCGATGCACCAACAGGGCAAAAGCGGGAAGGCGCAGCGCATTCGAGCGTCGCACGTCGAAATTGAAAACCAACTGCGATGCCTGGTCCTGCCTGCGCAGAAAGATCAACGGACGGCTGTCCTGCCACAGCAAGGCAGTGTCTCCTTCGCGAAACGGCATGGCGAAGGTGTCGCGGGCGATGAGTCCCTGCCAGTTCAAGTTGTCCATCAGCGGATGGTTTTCCGCGATGATCAGGCCGCTGAGCGGTTTTTGTTCCTTGGCGGAATCCTCCACAAAAATGAGGGCTGC
>JBMOHI010000172.1:0-5120 GCA_049317925.1 Terrimicrobiaceae bacterium | reverse complement strand
TGGAAACCAGCCGGAAACTGCAAACCCAACTCAACAGTTCGGGCTTCGAACGCCTCTTCAGCCGCATGGTTCTTCCCACCGTCGAAAACGCCACGAGCCGCATCATTTCCACCCAGGCCATGGCCCATCTCACCGTGACAGCCCTTGCCCTGCAGCGTTACAAGCTTGCACACGGGGAGTATCCGCAATCCCTCGCGGATCTCGTGCCGGATGTTCTTCCGGCCGTGCCACTCGATCCCCTTGATGGCAATCCGCTGCGCTATCAGCGTCTGAATGCCGAGGAATACCTCCTCTACGCCATCGGACCCGATGGCAAGGACGACCATGGCGACGCCACCAAGGCGAAACGCCGCGGTCTCCTCGAAGGCAAAGACATCGTCTGGCCTCAGGCTGTAAGCCAGTAACCAGAGGGAACTGGCACTGGTAGGGCCCGACCTCCCAGAACTCAAAAAGAGAAACTCCGCAGCAAAAGGAACCAAACCCGGTTCCGGGAGATTTTCACTCCCGCTCGATCCGGAGACTTCTCCACCAAATCGAGGGTCTCACGTCCCATCAGGAATGGCAGGGCGCAGGCGGTGCGCAGGCGGCGGATTTTCAAGGCCCGAACATAGCACTCCGCCGCGTCAAGATGTTCACGGGCCAGCGCGAGCTGCCCGGCTAACTTCGTGTCCGGAACATAGACGCGCCCGAGCCGGGCATCCGCCCGACGGTCGCGCAGGATGTTGACAAGCTGAAGGCCCTTGCCGAACCGCACGCCGAGGGACCTCATCTCCCCGGGTGGTCGCTTGGAAAATCCCGGCAGCTTTTTTGCACAGATGTCCGTCCAGAATTCCCCGACGCAACCCGCCACCAGATAGGTGTAACGGTCCAACTCCTCCTCGGATAGCGGGGGTGAATCGGCGCGGTCGAATCTCTCGCCGTCGAAACGCTGTCCTTCGCGGATCGTGGTCCAGACTTTCGCGATCTCCTCCCGATCCGGCGAGACGGCCAGCCAGCTTTCGAGTTCCGGACGCCGGGCCAGCAGTTCCTTCTCCGCGTCCGTCACCGCGCCATCGGCCTCGGTGTCGGACAAACGTGCCAGCAGGTAAGCCAGCGAAATCGGCTCGCGAACCGGTTCGGGCAACAGACGGAGAGTCAGGTAGAACGAGCGCGAAACCTGTTTCAGCAAAGGCCAGTCAAAATTCACGTTTCCGCCTTCGCCTTTCACGCTTGCAACTCCTAACGAATCCCCTCCACGCCGACCCGCACCATTTCGATACGGTGCTCGAGATAATCGCCCAGGCCGAGTTGGGCCCCCGCCTCGATGTAAGCCGTCATGGGTTTGACCGAGGGCATCTTGTTGGTCTTGCGCATCTCCTCAATCAACCGCAGCGCGGTGGCGTCAATGGCCACGGGATCCTTGCCCGCAAACAGGGCGTAGTTTTCCACCGCAAAATCCGGATTGGGAAAAGGCCCGCCCGCATACTGCAGGATGAGGGAATCCATAATGGTCAGGACGACTTTTTCCCGGACGGGGGCATCCGCATAGATCTCGGCAATGTAGGAATCGCCATCGGCGGCGGATTTGGCAAAGCGGCGCCAGTTATCCAGATTGGCCAGGGTCATATTGACCAACGCGCCATTGATGCCAGTCGTGTAGCTGTCGGTGAGGGACGGAATATTGATCACCTTCGTCACCTCGGTGCTGAGCACCTTGGCATAGTAGCTCTGACTGCTCAGTTGCTCGCCGCCGGAGAGCATGTCGGAAAACCGCTGCACCGATTTTTCTCCGAACTTGCGGTCGCCCCAGATGAGCTTGCCCAAAACCGGCGCACTGACCTGGGCCTTGGAGTCGTAGCCGGAACCGGCATCGACCCAGCGCAGTTGATAACCATCGCCTTCCTTCCGGTAACCCGCGGCAAGGAGATCCTCGAGATTGCGATCCCACACAATGATGTTTTTTTCCGGCACCCCGGCTTCGCGCAGTCCCTCGACCACGGCCGCGACCACCTCGGGATTCGTCCCGCTGACCGACCGGCCCGAGGCGGAAACCTTGATTCCGACCTTGTCTTCGGGCGAAACCAAGGACCGCCAGGCCTCTGACGTCGTGCTCTTTCCGGTGACGCCGCAGACCAGACTTTCCACCATGCGGCGGACGATCCGGGGTTGAACGCTCCGCGACGGACCCAAGACATTCGAATCCATGGCGTAATAGACCCTCGATTTCTGAACAGCCGGTCGCACTTCGCTGTTTACCGCAATTCCCGGTTCTTGATTCGGGGGAGCGGGCTGGTCTTCAATTTGGGCCGGAGCGCGGCTGATGGTCCAGAGCAGCAGAATGCCGACAATCCGAACAATGGTGTTCCGCCGATATCTCATTAATCCTTTGCGTTCTTTGCGTTCTTGGCGCGAGGTGCTTCAGTAATCTTTGTCATGGTCTCTCATCTTTACGCGCACATCCCATTCTGCCCCAAGGTGTGTCCGTATTGCAGCTTTTACAAGGAGGCAAGTGACCGGAACAAGACTCAGGCTTTCCTCGATGCCATGCTCAAGGAGGCCGAGCAGCATGCCGGCCACTTGCGTCCGGAGACGATTTTCTTCGGCGGAGGCACACCCACTGCGCTTTCGACCGCGCAGTTGCAATACCTCATCGGTGGATTGCGCGAGCGGATTGATTTTTCCGGCGTGAAGGAATTCACCATCGAGATGAACCCGGCCACGGTTTCCTTGGAGAAAGCAGCCGCCCTACGCACGCTCGGGGTCAATCGCGTCAGCATGGGTGTGCAAAGCTGGGATCCCGGTCTTTTGGAAACATTGGGACGCGTTCATTCGGCGGCCCAAGCCCGGCGCAGCTACGAGATCCTGCGCGAGGCGGGATTTGACAATGTAAACCTCGACCTCATGTTCGGTATCCCCGGCCAAACTCTGGTCCAGTGGCGGGAGAGCCTGAAGGAAACCATCGCTCTCCAGCCCGAGCATATCTCCGCCTATTGCCTCACCTATGAGGAAGACACCGAGTATTTCGTCCGTATGACCCGCGGCGAATACCGTCCTGACGAAACCCTGGATGCCGATCTTTTCGAGGTCACCATGGAGCTGCTCGGCGCAGCGGGATTCGAGCAATACGAGATCTCCAATTACTCCCGGCCGGACCGCGAATGCCGGCACAATCTGGCCTATTGGCTCGGGGCCGACTACCTCGGCCTCGGACCCAGTGCCTTTTCCACTTTGCAAAACGAGCGCTGGAAAAATGTCAGCGACACCTCCGAATACATCCGGCGCATCGAAGGCGGCGCGGAAGCCGCCGATTTCCGCGAAGCCCTTGATGCAGAGACGCGCAAGGTCGAGCAAATCGCCTTTGCTCTGCGCACCAACCGTGGAGTGCCAACCAGCCTTCTCCCCGCTGACAAAGCGGCCCAACTTGTGGCCGGAGGGCTCCTCCGCCAGGAGTCCGCCCGCAGTTATCTGACTCATCACGGAAAAATGCTCGCCGATACCGTGGCTGAGGGCGTGATTTAACGTGTAGCGCGGCAGACCCTCTCAGGACCAGATGATCTGCGCAGGCTCTCCTGCGGGCAACACGCCATGCCGGCGGGCCAATGATTCAAAGAAACGGATCGCCTCTTTTTCCTCCGCTCCGAGATCGAAGCGAATGTGTTCAGTCAGATAACGCAGGGCAAACTCCGGATCGCTCTCGCGCGACGCGATCTCTTCCCGCGCGGCCATTCCCGATCTTTTCGCCTCGCGCAGGGCGGGTCCAATCTCGACTGCATTCCCTGCCAAGGCCCAGACGGCGAAAACAAACGGCAAGCCCGTATGCTTCCGCCACAAAGCTCCCAAGTCGTAGTAACTCCAACCGGCTCCATTCTGCTGACGAAAGCGAATGGCCGGATCGCCGATCAACAAGCGTGCCGCCTCCCCCGGAACACTCCCTTCCTCCACGATCACGTGGCTGTCGGAATAGAATTCGGCCAGCAACACCCGCAACAGAGCCGACGAACTCCGCGAGGACGGATCGAGGTAAACTTCCCGGCAGTCGGCCAGGTCTCCCCGGACCGCAACGAAGACGCTGTAAACTTCGCCCCGACAGGCTATGGCCACATCGTCCACCAGGCGGCCGCCCCCGGCCCGCAGCACCTCCAGAATCGGAAGCAGGGCGACATCGAGTTCCCCTCCGTAAAACTTTCCGGCCAGTTCGGCGGGAACATCCAGCGTCGGCAAATCGGCCTCCAGCGCATGAATGAGAGGCCTGGTATTGAGGTAGGAAACGGCGCCGATCCGCAGATCAGCTGGAAGGGAAACAGCCATCAGGCGGCAACGAGGCGGCTGTCCGCAGGCGTCGTGCTCGCGATCCGTTCGTAAATGGTGTTTCGCTGCATGGGATCGCGGCCCGCCTCGCGGATGGCTTTCTCCATCGCCGCCACCGTCTGCTCCTGCGGCGTTTTGGCCCCGGCCATGTGGAAGATTTTTTCTTCCGTGATGGTGCCGTGCAAATCGTCCACCCCGTAGTTCAAGGCGAGCTGTGCCAGCGGGAGACCGAGGCTGATCCAATACGCCGTGATATGGGGAATGTTATCCAGATAGATGCGGCTGATGGCGAGATTGCGCAGTTCCTCGAAGGCCGTGGCATGGGGGATCCCTTGCAGCGAAGGCCGTGCGCCATCCGGTTCGAAAGCGAAGGGAATGAATCCGGTAAAGCCACCCGTCTCGTCCTGAATCTCCCGCAAACGCCGCAAGTGGTCCACGCGGTGATGCGCCTCTTCGATATGGCCGTAAAGCATCGTGCACGTGCTGTGTCCGCCCATCTGGTGCCAGGTGCGATGCACCTCCGCCCACTCCTCCGCGCTTTCCTTGCCCCGGCAAATCTTGTCGCGAATCTCCGCGTCGAAGATCTCCGCGCCGCCGCCTGTGATGGCGCCCAGTCCGTTCTCCCGCAACAGCTCCAGCGTTTCCCGGATGGATAATTTGAAAACCCGTTCCGCCAGATGCCGGATTTCCACCGCGGTGAAGGCCTTGATGGTCAACTCCTCATCCAACGCCCGCAGGCTGCGCAGCAACTCCACATACCATTCGCCTTTGAGCGTGGGATGCAGTCCGCCCACCATGTGAATTTCCGTGATGCCGAGTTTGAGCGCGCCGCG
>JBMOHI010000171.1:0-5121 GCA_049317925.1 Terrimicrobiaceae bacterium | reverse complement strand
CATTGTTGTAATACACCGCCACGACATAGCCGTGATACTTCCGGCCCGGGGACCCATTGGCAGCAGAGCTGCCTGGCTGGCCGCTGTCCGGCAGGATGTATTGGCCGTCGAGCAGTTCGGGTTCATTGGCCGACCAGTCCACCGGCGGACTCAACCACTCGGTCCTCACTTTCGAATCAGTGATCAGCACCTCGCCGTCGGCGGATTCCTCGTAGAAATAGATGTAAATTTTAACGTCCTGAACCTTGATGGTCGAGTCGGGCCGGGACTTGACCGCGACCCGCAGGCTTTTCTGGCCTGCCTTGCTGTCGCGCAGGCGGGCATCGACAATGCCGAGATCGGCACCGGGCTGCAGGCCGGTATCCTCCCGCACCTCCGCCCCGGCCGCGTCGGCATAGGCCGTCTGGTTTCCGGTTTGCGGCTTCGTCCGCGGCGCGGCAGACCCCAGTGTTTCAGCAAGCTGGTTGAGTTTCTTCTCGGCCGGCACGCGGATTTCCGGTGGCAGACCGGGAAACTTCAGGAGCTCCTCCAGCGCGATGACCGCTTCGGCTGGCTGATCGAGCCGCTCGAGAACCTGCGCCTTGCGCAGCAGCACGCTGGGGTCCCCCGGCATGAGGGCATCCACCTGATCGAGCGTCTGCAAGGCTTTCTCGAAGTCCCCCACGCGATAGCTGGCGTCCGCTTCGGCAAACAATTTCTGCGCTTTCAGCAAATCCGCCGGCACCGGGGCCGGTGTGCTCTGCGGGAGCTGCTGAACCGGCGCTGGCGCGGGTTCTCTGGGAGTGGCTTGCGCTTGCGCGGCGGAATCGGCCACCTGTTTTCCCACCAGGGGAAGGTAGTGGATCACCACGGCAAGCAATTGAATGATGGCAACAAATCCCAGCAGACTGATGGCCACGAGAAAGGTGGTTCCAATCGGCTGCCGGGGAATGGGAGGCTGGGAAATGGGAGCTGGCACAGAAGGAGAATACCCGCGCGGTGGAAAATGAAAAGCCCCCGCGTGCGGATTGTGCATACGAACCCGCCGGCCGTTCGTCCGCCCCGGTTCCTCGTTACCTCATCACCAACCGGCGAACCGGAATGGTCACGCCGCCACCCGGCGGGCGCGGCGGCGCAGGGCCAAGGCAACTCCGGCCACACCAAGGAGGAGGGCTGTGGATGGCTCCGGCACGACCGAATAGATGGCAATTCGCTCATTGCTGGCACCCGACCCGTCGCCTTCAAAACCCACGATGAGGAGGTTCTGGCCATTCGGACTGTCAGCCGCCGAGACGAAGGACAGGCTCTCCGGACGGAGCGGAATGTTTCCCGTGGAAATGCGGTCATAGTCCACGAAGACCGCGTTGGTCGGATCGGTGATGTCCACCATGAAGATGCCGTGGTTGCGCTCCATTCCGATAAAGGCGTAGGTCCGGCCATCGATCTCCCCGAGGGTGAGGCCCTCCGGCTCGGGTCCCTTGTCGTCGCTCCGGCTGTCCACCCAGCCGGCGGCGTCGTTCAGGCTGATATAGGTTTCGAAGAAATTGTCGGAGTCATAGGCCAGCACCAAGCCGCTGGCCGTCATCTCCCAGATGGAGAAACTGCGGGTGCCGAAAGCGCGGATCTCATCGATCTTTCCGTCCGCATCCGTGTCGCCGTCGATGCGGGAGACGGTCAGGCGGCCCAATTCGCCGGTAGCCCGGACTCCGGTGGCGTTGGTCGGATAGTTGTCATCGAGGAGGGGATCCATATCGTCGTTTCCACCGGTATCCCCAAATCGGCTGGCGTCGCGGGAATCCACGCGGGCATCGCCTTCGTTTGCACTAACCACATAGGTTTTGCCGCCGACTTCGTAGGTGGCGACAGTGTCAGGCATAGGCATGCCTTTGACCGCTTTGTTGATCGCAATGAGATTATCGGTCTGCCCCGCATTGTTTTGGTCGGTGGCATCAATGGTGTTTTCAATCGTGCCGAGATTGGTGATGTCCGTCCATTGGTTGGTGGTAAGGTCATATTCCGCGATGGCGTTGTTGTCCTGCAAGGAGACATACACCTTATCGCCGATGACGGAGGCGTATTCCGGCTCGATCGCGTTGGGATCGATATTGGCGGCATTGGTAAAATCCGGAACCGTGTTGATGAAGGTGCCAGAAAATCCGACGGCGGTGACGTTGGAGTTGCGCACGCCGCTGAGGCTGACCCCGGAAGCAAGGTTGCCGGCGGTGAAGTCCCGGGTGGTGGCAGTGAGTCCGGGCAGCGTGGCCAGGTTACCACTGTTGATGCCGCTGACATCGAAGACCGAGATCGAACCCGGAGCGTTGATCAGGGACGGGTTCGTGCCTGCATTGCCATCGCCCGGATCAATCTGCAGGTTGTTATTGAATTCCCCCTCGTTCACCACGATCAGCTTCGATCCGTCGGCGGAGAAGGTGAGGCTGTCCGGGTGATAGCCCACGTCGGCCGTGCCGATGGCCGCGCCGGTGGAAAGATTAAAAAAACCCACCTTGCCCAGCGTGGTGGTGTTGGTTTTCGGCAGGAGCGCGGCCACGCCGAAGCGGCCAAGAGGATCGACGGCCACACTGCTCAATCCCCGCATGTCCGCGGCCAGACCGAACGCGGTGGAAAAATCAATCGTGCCGAGGCTGGTCACGGCCGAAGGAATAGCCATGTCGAAAATGTTCACCCGGAAAACACTGGAGCCCGAGCTGGTGACGAAGAGGCGATCAGTCCCCTTATCGAAAGCCGCGATCTCGCCAGCGCTGAAGCCTCCGGATTGGTTGGCCGCGAAGTTGCTCAACAAAGTCAACTGGGCGTGGGACACGGTGGCGGTGATGACCAGGGCGGCACAAAGGAAAAGCAGTTTGAGTTTCATGAATTTGCAGCGCAGGTGATAACGGACCCGCGCTGCCTTCCAACCCGAACATTGTGACAATTTTTTTACGGTCCGAGGCTGGCCTGAGTCGGACGCGGCAAAACGCCCCGGACCTACACGCCGGGTTCGGCCGCAATGACGGTTTGCAGCGTCATTTCACGCCCTTCCCGCCGCACCCGCATGGTCGCCTTTTGCCCGATATCCGTTTCGACCACGCGGTTGCGCAGATCGATCATGTCCCGCACCGGCTTCCCGTTGAATTCGAGAATCACATCGCCCGGCTTGAGCCCGCCCAGTTCCGCCGGCGAACCTTCATAGACCAGTAGGACCAGGGCCCCGGAAGCGTCCGGCAGGCCGAGTTGTTGGGCCAACTGGGGCGTGAGCGAACGCATGAAGGCTCCGAACCACGGACGGATGAAGCGCCCGTAGTCGCGGATGTTTTCAAAGACCCGCCGCACGGTGTTGGAGGGAATGGCAAACCCGATCCCCTGCCCTTGCGAGGAGATCGAGTTGTTGATCCCGATGATCGCTCCCTTCATGTCCAGGAGCGGCCCGCCCGAGTTTCCCTGATTGATGGCCGCGTCGGTTTGGAAAAATTCGTTGGCCGCCTCGCTCAAGGCCCGCCGCCCTTTCGCGCTGATGATGCCCTGCGTGACCGTTTCCTCCAGTCCGAGCGGGTTGCCCACCGCGAAAACCATCTGGCCGACATTGACCGCGTCCGAATCGCCGAAGGGAAGCGGGCGCAAACCCGGCGCTTCGATTTTCAAAATGGCAATATCGGACGGTGCATCCGCTCCGACAAACCGTGCCGGCAGGGACCGTCCATCGGTCAGATGAACCTCGATCGCCCCCGCACCGGAGACCACATGGAGATTCGTCACGATGTGCCCGTTCTCGGAAACGATCGCCCCCGAGCCCATGCGCGGGGCGTCCTTGGTATTTCCGCCCAGCAGCATGCGCAGCATCCGTTGACGCGGATTGACGGCGTCCGCGGGAAGAGCATCGATGCTGACGACGGACGGCAGCACCTTGGCCACCAGCGCGGTGAACTCGCGGTCGAGCGAGGTCAGCAGGGACGACCCGGCCGCGGTCGGAATCGGCACCGGGATGTCTTTGCGCGACAAATACAAAATGGCCACCGCCATCGCGATCACCAACACGAAGAGCAAAAACCGCAGAAGACTTTTCATTTCATCACGAGGAGCGGAAACCCATACCGCAAATCGGAAAAACCGGAATGCGAAAATCCTACCAGCCCCCGCCGCCTCCTCCGCCTCCTCCCCCGCCGGAGGAACCTCCCCCGCCGCTGCCCGAGGAGGAACCCGGCGCAGACGAGGATGCGGAAACCGAACTGACGAGGGAACTGGCCAGCCCGGCGGCAAACCCCGCCGCCTGGAAATTCCTCATGCTGCCGCCGGAATACCATTCCGGCTGATATTGCGCTGCACCCAGAACTCCGGAAAATTGTTCGGCCCAGCGTTGTTGCACCCCAAGTGCCAGGGCATAGGGCAGGAATTTCTCGAAGAGCTGCGGCGTGCGCTCGGGCGGGTTTTCCAAATTCAGACGATCCTCCTCCGCCACCGAAAGATAGCGGCGGAATCCCTCGATCTGATCGAGAGCTGCCCGTCCCTCTGCGGTAGGCCGTTTCAGCAAATGATGAAACACCACCACCATCGCGATGCCCGCGAGATAAATGGCGCAGACCCAAACGGACGTTGACCAAATCAAGAGTCCCATGCCGAAAAACCAGCCGCCCAGAAACGGCAGGGCAAAGACCGTGAGCGGCACCGCGCCCAATCGCTTCCAGCCTTTTTGCTTCCATGCCGAAATCGCCGAGCTGGAGAGCGCCACCACGCCGATGGACCAGATGCTCAACCAGAGCAGCATGAAACCCGCCATGGCGGGCTGGCTCGCATCAAAGAGGGAAACCGCCAGGGGAATGAGCGTGACCAACAAACCGATCACCCACACCGGCCGGTTACGCACGAAGTAGGCGGTGTCGCATTGTTTGGACACCGCTTTCAACAACGCGGCCTTCGCTTTCTTAAAGACGGAGTGATTGGCATTGTCGAAGCGCAATTCCTGCCGCGTGCCCAGCAGCTCTTGAAACAGCGTGTTCGCTTCCGGCGGGAGGTCCGGGCGATCCGGGCGTTTTTCAATAATGTAGTCGCTCTTTTCCCCGCCCTTGATCGTGATCGCCCCAAATACGGCCAGATGCAAAACCGAGGCGGCCAGCGAGGTGTCGTCGAATTTCCCCAGCCCCCGCACAT
>JBMOHI010000170.1:0-5162 GCA_049317925.1 Terrimicrobiaceae bacterium | reverse complement strand
GAATCGACATAAACCTTCTTGGTGCCGGGCGGCAACGGAAGCGTGGCGAGGTCCACAGCGGCGGGTTCGGCCTGGAGGAACGGCGGGCTGGCGAGCGCGATCGCAATCAGTGAAACAAGGAGAGGTGAGCGCATAAGTTCGTGGGTTTGGCGTTTGCCAGATTAAACAGAAATGGACCGGAAAAACAATCCGTCCCTCGCCGGTCTCAGCCGAAAATCACCGGCTATTGCCATTGAGATTCACCGTGAGCCTGAGGCATCATAGCGAAATCATGTCCCCCGTTGTCCGCAGCCTTCGCCTGGTTTTCCCCGCCAAACAGCAAGTCCACACCACACTCGAGGATCTTCCGCCTCTCCAAGCGGGCGAGGTGTTGGTCCGCACACAGTTTTCGCTGATGAGCACCGGCACCGAGAACATTGTTTTCAACCGCCTGTTCGATCCCGGGACGCACTGGGATAAATGGGTGCAGTATCCGTTTTACCCGGGATACTCTGCTGTCGGAATCGTCGAGGCGTCCGAGTCCCCTGCATTCAAGCCGGGCGACCGGGTGGCCGCGCGCGCGAAACATCAATCGCGTTTTGTAAAACCGGGGGACGATTGCTATCCGATTCCGGCGAACCTTCCTTTCGAGCAGGCCCTCTGGTTTGCGCTGGCGAAAATCGCGTGGCACGGGGCGCGGGCAGCGGATTACAAACTGGGCGACAGCGTGCTCATCATCGGAGCCGGGCCCATCGGGCAGATGTCCATTCGCTGGGCGAGGGCGGCTGGAGCCACCTCGATTCTTGTGGTCGATGCCGCCCCGGAACGCATGGCGCTGGCCACGGCGGGCGGCGCATCGACCGTCATTCCCCTGCCGGTCGATCAGGCGCGGGACGCAATTCTCGCCGCGAATGGCAACCGTTTGCCCCGCGTCGTGATCGACACGACCGGAAACGCGGAGGTCTTTACCGCCGCGCTCGGGCTGGCCGATCAATACGGGAAAGTGGTGATCCTGGGCGACACCGGCCGTCCCGCCAGTCAGACCCTGTCTTCCGATGTGATCACCCGCGGCATTTCCATCGTGGGCGTGCACGATGGCCACAACACGGCGGAGTGGAACGGCGCCAGCATCAGCCGCGTCTTTTTCGCGCTGGCCAGTTCCGGTCGCTTTCCGCTCGAGGGTCTCAATACCCACCACTTCCAGCCCGAAGATTGCGCCAAGGCGTACGAAACCGCCAACCGCGAGCGCACCCGGACGATGGGGATCGTTTTCGATTGGAGCAAAGATTGCGAAGTGGCCTTGTGATTTCTTCGGCGGTAAGGCAAAACGCCTGAAACGCCGTGCCCGATCCCATCATCCAGGTCGAAAACCTTGAACGCGATTTCGGCGACGTCAAAGCCGTCAACGGGCTCTCTTTCGAAATCGAGCGCGGCCGGGTGGTCGGCTTCATCGGGGCCAACGGCGCCGGCAAGACGACCACCATGCGCATGATGGTCACGCTCGACCAACCCAGCGCCGGCTCCATCCGCATCGGCGGACTCGATGTTTCCGACCGTCCGACCGAAGTCCGCCGGCTGGTCGGCTGGATGCCGGATGCCTATGGCGCCTACGACAACATGACCGTGTTGGAATATCTGGATTTTTACGGTCGCGCCTTTGGCTACAAAAAAGCCGAGCGCCAGCGTCGTGTCGCCGAGGTGATGGAATTCACCGACCTGACGCCGATTTCCGACCGACCGATGGACAAGCTTTCCAAGGGCATGGGTCAGCGGCTCTGCCTCGGCCGAACGCTCATTCACGATCCCGAAGTGCTCGTCCTGGACGAACCCGCCGCCGGACTCGATCCCAAGGCCCGCATCGAATTCAAAAATCTCGTCCGCCTGCTGGCTGGTCAGGGCAAAACGATTTTCATCAGCTCGCATATTCTCTCCGAACTCGGCGAGATGTGCGATCACCTCATCTTCATCGATGCCGGACGCATCGTCCACGAGGGCACGACCGAGAGCCTCGTGCAAAGCCATGGCGTGGTTCTCCTGATCGAGATCCGCGTCGCGGGCGACACCACCGCGCTTTTCAACTGGATCGCCCTCAACCCGGATTTGGAAATCACCGACCGGATGAAAAATGGCGCGCGCGTGAAAGTCCTCAACAGCGAAGCGCCGGACCTGCCCGCTATCCTGCGCCGTCTCGTGCTGGACGGAGTCGAGGTCAGTGCCTTCTTCAAAGTCGAGCGCCGCATCGAGGACGCCTTCGTGGACATGTTGAAACTGAAACCCCCGCCGCTGCCGTGAAGAGAGTTGATTGTCATTTGTTGATGGTTGATGGGCGGGACATGCTCTTATCCATCAACTCTCAACCCTCAACCATCACCCGTCTTCCGTGAACGACTTTGCCGACTGGTTCAGCCCGATGCTCGTGAAAGAGCTGCGGCAGGGCATGCGCTCGAGGATTTTCATGGCGGCGTTTTATCTCACGCAGCTCCTCATGATTCTCTGTGTGATTTTCAATTTGGTGGCGGCGTCCAACTCCGACATGGACAACGGGGTGGCGGGTTTTCTTAGCGGACTTTTCTGGTTCATGATCAGCGTGCCGCTGCTTTTCGTCATGCCTATCCGCGGCTTCGGTGCGCTGCACGGGGAAATGAAGAGCGGCACGCTGGAGTTGGTTTTTCTCACCCGCCTGTCCGCCTGGCGCATCGCGGCGGGAAAATGGACCGCCATCATCGTGCAAACCCTCCTCCTCGTCTGCGCTATCCTGCCCTACGTGCTGCTGCGCTATTTCCTCGGCGGGGTGGACATCATCCAGGACGTGCAGAGCCTCCTGTTCCTGCTGATTGCCAGCGCCGCGCTCACCGGTGTCACTATCGCGATGTCCCCGTATGAGTCGAAACTCCTGCGCGCCCTCTTCATCTTCGGGCTCATCTTCGGACTTCAGTTTCTCGTTGGCATGATCTTCGCGATGGTAGCGGGCTCCGCCCTCGGCGGCGGGGGCAGTTCCCTGGCGCCATGGCAGTTTTACGCGGGGCTGGCGGTGTTTATTCCGGCCTTTCTTCTGCTGGCCTTGGAAATCGCCGCCTCGCGCATCGCCCCGCCCGCTGAGAACCACGCCATCCGCAAAAGGCTCATCGGACTCCTGTTCCTCTTCGCCGCCCCGTTGTTCATTCTCCTCGGAGCGGACGCCAGAACGACTTATTCGTTCGCCTTCTTTTTTCTGGCGGTGGTCATGATTGATGCACTAGCCGAACCGCAGGTTCTGGCGAAATCCGTGTATCAACCCTTCCTCCGCCGGGGCGTGGCCGGCCTCGCGCTGTCCCGGTTCTTCACTCCCGGCTGGGCTTCCGCCGCATGGTATGTGGCGCTCATCGCTCTGCTCGGCGGCGGACTTCTGGCCGTGCAGGGTCAGTTCGATGACCCCAACCACGCGCTGGGCTATGTGGCGCTGCTGGGCGCTTTGATTTTTCCCGCCGCGATCATCCGGCTGTTCCTGCCCACGACCAAACATTTCCTCGGGTTCTACATCGCGCTGCAGTTTTTCCTCGCCGCTCTCACCATGCTGGTCGGCATGATGGCCGGCATCTCGGAGCAGCCGCTGGCCATCTGGTTATGCCCGTTCCCCAACAGCGTTTTCCTGTTCAATCTCGTGGACGAGATCAAACCCGAACAAACCACGGAGTTCCTCATCGTGACCGGCCTCGTGACCGCGGCCTCGCTCGCCATCCTGCTTGCGCGAACCATCACGCCTCTGCGTGACATCCGCGCCGCCCTCGCGCTACCTTCCCCACCGGATGCCCGAGCCTGATTTCCAACTGCCCGACGAAGATTCCCCGGACACGCCGTTCGACATCTCGCTGCGGCCGCCGCTTTTCGAGGAATTCACCGGACAGGAAAAAACCGTCGAGCGCCTGCAACTGCTGGTCGAGGCCGCCAAGCAACGCGGCGAAGCCCTTCAGCACATCCTGCTCAGCGGTCCGCCCGGACTGGGCAAAACCACCCTGGCCTACATCATCGGTAACGCCATGGGCACCGAGGTCAAAACCACCAGTGGCCCCATGATCGAAAAGGCCGGTGACCTCGCCGGCCTGCTGACCAACATCGAACGCGGCGGCGTGCTTTTCATCGACGAGATCCACCGTCTCCAGCCCGCCATCGAGGAATACCTCTATCCCGCCATGGAGGACTTCAAACTCGACATCGTCATTGACCAGGGCCCCAGCGCCCGCAGCGTGCGCCTGAACCTCGCCCGCTTCACCCTTATCGGCGCGACCACCCGTGCCGGCATGATCAGCGCGCCCCTCCGCTCGCGCTTCGGCATGACCTGCCGTCTCGATTATTACGATGCCGCCCACCTGCATAAAATCGTCGAACGCAGCGCCGGCCTGCTCAGTGCGGAAGTCGAATCCGACGGAGCGCTGGAGATTGCCCGCCGGTCCCGCGGCACCCCGCGTATCGCCAACAACCTCCTCCGCTGGGTGCGCGACTATGCCCAGGTCCGCGAGAACGGCGTCATCACCGGCCCCATCGCCGCCCGTGCTCTCTCCATGTTGGAAATCGACGAAGACGGCTTCGACGAAATGGACAAACGGATCATCGAAGGCCTTATCACCCTCTTCAACGGCGGCCCCGTCGGCCTGAACTCGCTCGCGGTCGCCATCGGCGAGGAACCCGGCACGCTGGAGGAAGTTCACGAGCCCTATCTGATCATGCAGGGCTACATCAAGCGTTCGTCCCAGGGCCGCATGGCCATGCCCCGCGCCTACCGCAAGCTGGGACTCGAACCTCCGAAAAACTCCCCGCAAGGCGAATTCTTCGAAGGAAAATGACGGCCGCAGGTAGTGCCAGGCCGAAGGTCAGCCGGCACCGTAAATCAAATCATTAGGCATCTGCTCAAAATGGGCTATCGTATCGGTTGTCATGAGCAAACCCCACGATTACTCCGAACTGTCCGAAACCGGGGATTCCTCCCCTTGTGCCTACGTGAACAAGCAGAACCTGCGCATCCTTTCTGATGCGTCACTGATTCTTGGTTTCGTCAGCATCATTCTTTCCATCTTTATCTGGTTCTTCCGCTCCCAGAAAGATCCCGCCCACGGCGAACGGTTCGGCATCTTCGTCGGACTGTGGGTCCCGAGCTTTTTCATCCTTTCCAGCCGCCTCTCCCGCAAGGCGGAGGAAATGTCGGAATA
>JBMOHI010000169.1:0-5188 GCA_049317925.1 Terrimicrobiaceae bacterium | reverse complement strand
GGCGTCTCTTCGCAAAATCTTCGTGTCATTCCGTGGCCGTTAGTGGTTCACATACTCTATGAAATCGCCTGTGTTGCCGTTTGCCGGTTCGCCTCCTGCCCTTGGTCCGTATTCGCTCGGCGTGGTGGCGGAGGGGAAATTCGTTTTCGTTTCGGGCATGACGCCCTTTGATCCGGCGACGGGAAAAATCGAGCGTGGCACGGTGGCGCAGCAGACCGAATTGACGCTCAACAACGTGAAGAATGTGCTGGCAGCGGCGGGGGCCTCGCTGGCCGATGTGGTGAGTTGCCGGGTCTATCTGGCGGAGTTCACGAAGGAAAACTTTCAAGCGATGAACGAGGTGTATGCGCGGTTCTTCGGCGAATCGAAGCCGGCGCGGGCGACGGTGGGCGCGCAGCTTTTGGGATTCGATGTGGAAATCGAATGTGTGGCCACGGTGCCCTGAGCGGCGGACTGGTTGTCGCGAACATGGAACTTTCCGTCGTCATTCCCTTCTACAACGAGCAGGAGAATGTGGCGGTGTTACTGGCCGAGGTGAGGGGAGTTTGTGATGGGCTGGGCCGGAGCTATGAGGCGGTGCTGGTGAATGATGGCAGCTCGGACGGGACGGGAGTGTGCCTGGACGAAGAGGCGAAGAAATGGCCGCAGGCGCGGATCATTCATTTTGTGTCTAATCACGGCCAGGCGGCGGCGTTGTTTTATGGTCTCAAAAGTGCGACCGGGGATGTGATGGTGACGTTGGACGGAGACGGACAGAATGATCCGGGGGAGATTCCGCGCCTGCTGGCGGCGCTGACCGATTGCGATCTGGTGGCGGGAATCCGGGCCCGGCGGAGGGATTCCGCGTTGCGGGTGGCGATGTCGCGGCTGGCCAACGGGGTCCGTTCGAAAATCCTGGGCGACGGGGTGCGGGACACCGGGTGTTCGCTTAAGGCCTTCCGCCGCGAGGTCGTCGATGCATTTATTCCCATCCGCACCATGTATTCGTTCATGGCCGCGATGGCGGTGAATGCGGGATTCCGCCTCAAGCAGATCGAAGTGGCGCACCGTCCGCGGACGCGTGGAGTGTCGAAGTATGGATTGGTGGCTTTTCTGTGGAGGCCGCTGCTGGACATGCTCGGCTTGCTGTGGTTTTTCCGCCGCCGCATTCCCGGCCGCATCGCCGTGCGTGAGTCCGGGGAGAAGAGCCGGTCTTGAGCGCGCCATCGGGGGCGCATCCGGCGCGTCAACTCAAAGGGATGTGGGTGCTCTCCGCGGTGCTCTTCGTCTTCAGCCTCTCGCTCTTCACCTGGAAGAATGACTTTCCCTATTACTACCATGCGGACGAACCGCTGGAGGCGCAGCTCGTGCTGGAAGGCGCGACGCATTTTCATCATCCCCTGCTGATGGGGAACTTCACCGACCTGGTGTCGCGGATTTTCCAGGTGCCGCGGACGCCGCAGGCGATTGTCGAAACCGGCCGCTGGTGCATGGCGGTCTTCGGCGCGATTGCAGTGGTGGCATTTGCCTGGCTGGCTTTCCGCTACGGGGGGCTTTTGGCGGCGGGCGCGGTCGGGGTGTTGGTGGCGCTGAACCCGTTGCTGATCGAGGTGACCCATTATTACAAGGAGGACCCGGCGTTGTTGATGGGGTTGGGGCTTTCGTTTCTGGTCATGGCGCATTTTTGGGAGCGGCCTTCGGGGCGGTCGATCCTGCTCTTGGGCGCGGCGAATGCCCTCGCGTTCTCAGGAAAATACATCGGCATCGTCGCGGTAATCCTGTCGGTGATCGTGATGTTCCGGGTGCCGTTGCGGGATGGGTCCATCGGCCGCGGGAAGTGCTTTGGGTTTTTCGCGCTGGCTTTTGCCGCAGTGGTCTTTGCAGTGAACTACCAACTGCACCGCGGCCTGGATGTGATGGTCGGGGGGGTCGGTCGGGAGGTGGTGCTTCTGGATCAGGGCGGGGGTAAATCGTTGCTCACGGATAAATACCTGACCATTTTTCTCGAGCAAACCAGCATCGTGTTCTGGTTCTTCACGGCCTGGTGGTGCTTCCGCGTCTGGCAGACCCGGCGCGAGCGCTCCCTGCCGGAATTCCTGCTGATTCTTTTTCCGATCGTCTTTACGCTGATGTTGTCGCTAACGCCAAAAACCGCCGAGCGGTACTTTCTCCCGGCGGGGGTGATGATCTGTTTTCTCACCGGATTGGGGCTCGCGGACTTCAGCGCGCGGGCGGCGGCGTTTTGGAAGTGGAGCGGGCGGAGGAAGGCTTTCCTTTTCGGGGTCTGCCTTCTGGTGGCGGTCGCCACGACGGCGTCGGAAGTCCGGCAAACTTTGCGGGCGTTTTCCCGCGACAGCCGCCGCGAACTGGCCGGTTGGCTCCAACAGCACGCCGCCCCGGATGCCATTGTGGCCCAGGACCGCCGGGTGCAGTTGGTGGGCATCGTTTCCAAGGAAACCAGCGACCGGGCCTACACCCCCACCCAAAAAGTGCTCACCCGGGACAAGATGGCCGATTTCGGATCCGTGCAGGAACTGCAACAGCAGGGTGTGAGCTATGTCGCGATCGATGCGGCCCGGAAGAAGAAGACCGGCGAGGGGAAGGGTTTTTATCAGGACCTCGAGCGGAAAGGCGAGTTGGTCTGGAAGGGCGGGAGCGGACGGGTCATCGTGTTGAATCCGCGTCTGGAGCTTTATCGCCTGCCACCGATTTCTGTGCCGGATGGTCGCTGAATTCCCGGCCCGGATGGCAAACGGAATGCTCCCACCGGGAATCGAACCCAGATTTAAGGTTTAGGAAACCTCCGTTCTATCCGTTGAACTATGGGAGCCCGGACTCCGGGCATGACCGGCTACAGGACCGTCTTCCATAGGACATGTCGCGGCAGGAAACAAGCAACCATGTTCGTCCGCCGGCCGTTTTCTATTGAACTGGAAGGGCGATTTTGGTGTTAACGTGCGAATAACTAGTGAGTAACCGCGCTTGCAACAGGTTGTTTTATTTCTTGTCAAATTTTCAGGCCTATGATCGGATGCAGCGTTTGCTCGTGGAAATATAACCGTATGAGTCTGAGTCGCAAGAAACCGGAAGTGTCATTGATGCCGTCGGATTGCCATGCCATTGCGGAAAAGGAGTCTGGCCACTTAGTTGATTTCTGTCAGGGTCTGAGGGACGCCTGCCTCAATCTCCATTCAGGGTGAACATCCATGCGCAAATCACACGATTCGAACCAGAGTCCGGACCGCCCCGCTCTGCCGCAGGATCCGTTGATCCGTCCTGCCGGAGCTGGACCGGAGCGTTTCCGGCAATCCCTGCTTCGGCCCGACAAATCTAAGGTCATGTCCACAGGAAACATCACACACCGGCTGTTGATCAGCGCCACCAGCAAGGGCGGGGTGGGCAAGTCGTTTTTCTTCATCAATCTGGCCGACTGGTTTGTCGAACTCGACCAGCCCTTTGTCTTTTTCGATTCCGATTCCTGCAATGGAACCCTGACCCGTTTTTTCCCGGACAGCCGCTTTCTGAATCTCCAAAGCCCCGACGAGGCTGCACGGGAGATTCTGGCCGCGGTGCAGGAGTCCGACGTGGTGGCTTGGGACGCTCTCGGGCCCAGCCAGCAATACCTCCCGGACTGGCTGGATCAGTCCCTCTTGAAAGACGGCGAGCCGGCCGGAAATTTCCGGGCGACGATTGTTTTGATGATTGAAGAGGACAAGGATGCGGTTTTCCAAGCCGGGGAAACGGCACGGCGTCTCGGTGATCGCGTCGACTGGCTGGTGGTGAAAAATCTCAAGACCTGTTCGACGACGGAGATCTACGACAACAGCAAGGCCCGTCAGGAATTGCTGCGTCTGGGCGCGGCCGAAATCACCATGGAACGGGTGCCCTGGAGTTTGCTGGCCACCATTCAACGAACCAGCCGCACCTTATCCACGCTTGTCCTGGACGAGAGTCTTCCCTTCCTTGAACGCCAGCGGTTGCGCACGTTTCAGCGACGATTTTTTGACCAGCTCGAAACGGCGCGGCATGTTTTGCTGCCGGCCCGTCCGGTTGAGACGCCGGAACCGGTGCAGCCCGAGCGCGTGTCATCCACTCCGCGCCCGCGCGTTGCGCCCGAGGAAGTCTGATGGTCTTATCGTCAAACGCCCCCTTCACCAAGGTCTCCGCTCCGGGGCGGTCCAAACGCCTCATCATGGTCGCCATCGACAAGGGCGGCGTGGGCAAGTCGTTTTTCTGCATCCGGCTGATCGAGTGGCTCAACCTGCACGGGATTAATTTTACGGCCTTCGATCCGGACTTCAGCAACAGCACGCTGACCCGATTTTATCCCCCGGCCCGGTTTCTTGACATCCGCCATCGCGAAAATCTCGACCAGATTGTCGAGTCGCTGGATAACTCGGATCTCATTCTGGTCGATGGCGTGGGCGCGCATCAGAGCATTTTTCTCGACTGGATGGAAGAGACCGATCTTTTGAACGTGAAGCAGCAACTCGGTCTCGCTGTCACGCTGGTGTTGATCATCGAAGCCGACAAGGACACCGTGCACCAGGCGGGCGAGGCGGCGAAGCGGGCGGGCAGCCTGGTGGATTGGCTGGTGGTCAGAAACATGAAGATGTCCGGTGCCTCCCGCATCTATGAGCAAAGTCAGGCCCGGCAAACCCTGCTGGCCAATGGAGCCAAGGAAGTGATTCTCGAAAAACTACCCCCCCATCTCGGCGAAATGCTGCAGGCGAAATCCTGGACCATGGACCAGGCCCTGGAGCAATCGGAGCTTTTCCTTTTGGATCGCCAGCGCCTCGTGTCATACTCGCGCTCCTGGTTTGAACAACTCGATCACGCAAAATCCATCCTGCTTCCATGACTGAAAATCCTGAAATCCGCGCAAAAATCCTCGACTGGCAAAAGCGATACAACATCCAGGACGGTGATCCGGCCATTGCTCTTTTGGAGTTGGTTGACCTGATGGATCGCGGGCCCCGTCCCGGCGCGGCGGCCACCAATGTCACGGCCAATGTTTCGGGTGATGCGCTGTCCGAGGCCATGAAAACCGCCCTGTTGCCGGTCACCGAGCGGCTGGCCTTTCAAGCGCAGGAGCTGCAGCAGAAGCTGGAGGCGATTGATTTCGACAAATTCGTCAAGCAGATCGAGGGCTATCACGAGGGCATCGACTACTGCACCAAGAAACTGGATGTGATCAAGAAGGAGACCG
>JBMOHI010000168.1:0-5213 GCA_049317925.1 Terrimicrobiaceae bacterium | reverse complement strand
GTCGCTCCGTCCGCGCTCCAGGCCAGGCCGTTGGAAATGGTCGCGGGGGCATGGAGAGTTTCCACCCCGCCGTCGCAACCGAACGAGTAAAGAGCCGATGCTCCGGTCCGGCCTTTCATGTTGAGGGTTCCCGCCACGAAACGCCCGGCGGCATCACATTTGCCATCGTTAAAGCGACTGCCGGCCACGTTTTTTTCCGGAGAAGCCAGCAATTCGATCACGCCCGAAACGCGATGAACAATGCCGACGCCATCTTCCAAGGCGACGAGAAAATGCTCGCCATCAATCGGAGCGGCCGCACCGATGCGGCGGCCCAGATCCAAGGTCGCCCGGTCTCCGCCGGAACCATCAACCGAGTGCAGTTTTCCCGCGTCGATATCCACCCAACACAGACGGTCTTCAAACCAAAACGGACCCTCGCCCAGCTGGCAGGTGTCCTGAACGAACAAGCGCGATTCGATGCGACGCATGACGCTCAATCCGAACGCCCCCTCGCATCGACCGGCCAGGTTTCACGAACGACTCCGTCTTCGACCACATGCACGCGGTCGGTCAAATTAACCACCGGGCAGACATGCGCGGGCAGAAAGCGCAGGCGTTGGCCGATTTCGAGTTGGTCAACTCCGTCCCCGGTGACATATCCGTGTTCCTCATTGACCCGCGACACCGTCAGGGCGGGGAATTCGAGGCAGCGGCCGGAGAGACCGGACGGGGTTTTATCCCCGCTGAAAACTTTGGAACCCGCATCAATCAAAGCCAGGCTGTTATCCGGCCGATCGACCACTGTCGCCAAAACCGTGAGCGCCACATCCTTCGCCGCCGTCACGCCGGTCGTTTCCGCCAGGGCCAGATCTCCAAAAACATAGCCGCCTGGACGCACTGCTTGCACAAAGTGCCGGCCGGCCAGGAGAGCGGCAGTGACACTGCACCCCGGCCAGAGAGAAAGTCCGCCGCCGACCTCCTCGCGGACCCGCACGAGAATCTCATACACCCGGTCCGCGGCCTCGGCGGCATTAGCCGGGGAAGAAGCACCATAAGCATGGCCTTCGTGGGTATAGAAGCCGATGAGTTCCTGGCGGGATGAGCGCCGGATTTTTTCGGCCACCGCGGCCGCCTCGGCCGGATCGCGCGTGCCTTCGCGGTGCAGGCCGGTGTCCACGGCGAGCAGAACAGGGACTGTGATATTCGCCGCCTCAAGCAGACGTTCGAGGGCGTCGCATTGGCGGGAGCTGGTCACAGCCAGAATCAGCCGGTCAAGTTTTCCATGCAGGGCCCTGAGCCGCGGGGCCTTGGCCAGGTCCACCAAGGAATGCGCGATGAAAACCTGCCGGACGCCGGACGGCAGCAAGGCTTCTGCCTCGCCGAGTTTTGCAAACGTCGCTCCGACTGCCCCGAGTTCCAACTGCCGGCGCAGGATCGGCACCATCTTGTGGGTCTTGATGTGGGGCCAGAGTTCCGTGCCCGCCGCATCACAGACGGACTGCATAGCCCGGAGGTTTTTCTCGAGCAGGCCGGCGTCGATCACCACGGCCGGCGAAACGAGATCCGCCAATGTTTTCATGACTCCAGAGTTCCGATTTGTCCGACGGTCAGGCCGCCATCGACGACCAGAGTTTGGCCGGTGATGTAACGCGCGGCGTCACTACAAAGGAAAACGCAGGAACCGCCCAGATCGTCTGTCTCGCCGAGGCGGCCGAGGAGGATCTTTCTTTCATAGTGCCGAACAAGATCGGGTTTTTCCTCCGTCCACGTTCTCGTCATGGGCGTGCGAATGAGGCCCGGCGCGATGCCGTTGACCCGGATGCGGTGCGGTGCGATTGCCATCGCCAGTGTGCGCACCATCATTATCAAGGCACCCTTGGACAGGTCATAGGCCGTTGAATTTTCCTCGGCTTGAAACCCATTGGTCGAACTGATGACCACGACTGCGCCGGGACGCTTCTCCGCGCTAAGCCTGCGGGCAAAGGCCTGCACCAGAAAATAGGCCTGCTCAACGTTTAGGCGCAGGGTCTTCTCATAAGCAGCGCGGTCCATTTCCAGAAACGGTTTGTCGAAAAAACTCCCCGCATTGCACACCAGGATGTCCGGGACCGTTCCGGTCATTTTTGCGAAGAGAGAGTCCACGGCATCAGGTTCGAGGAGGTCCTGCAGAATGGTGTCCTTCTGCCCCGCGGTTTCCGCGGGCAGTCCATGCCGCCAAACCCGCGCCCCCGCTGCCTCCAAGGCCGAGGCCAGCGCGGCGCCGATGCCGCGGGTGGAACCCGTAACGAGAGCCGTCCGGTCCCTGAGGTCGAAGTCCTTCATGGTGTGCCCAAAAATGCCAGGATGTTGGTCAAAGCAATACGCTGAACAACGGCCTTGTCGAGCTGATGCAGGGCCTGCGCCTCCGCGGGATACGAACTCAATAACTGAAAATTGTCGTCACAATAGGAATGGAACGGCGCATCGCTGCCCCACATCAACTTTTGGGGATAGCTCTCCGCCAGATCAGCCAGCACACCGGAGGGATTGCGATAGTCGGAAACAAACCGCCGGCCCGGCGCGGCCACGGCAGGACTGTTCTCCGTCGCCAACTGACAGTGGATGATATGGGCCGAACAGTCGAACCACGCGTTCGGCAGCGTGGCAATTTCATCGAGAGCCGGCCGGTCGAAACGGCACGAGTGGGCCAGATTAAAGCGGATGCCGGGCCGACGTCGGGCAATCTCCAAGATGTCCGCCACCGGCGACCAAGGGTCCTCGGGATGAACACTGGTGTGGATGAGCACGGGCCAGTTTTTTTCCTCCGCCAGGTCCAGCAAACATTCGCCGCTGCCCAACAGGTCTTTGATGAAGGAACGAATCATCGTGGCCTGCACCTTCAGTCCCGAGCAGCGGAATTCCTGATGCAGCGTCCGCAAGGCTTCGCACTGACCTTTCGCTTCGCGCGAAGGATCCAGCATCCAGAGCGGCAAGGCACGATGGGAGAGCTCGGGAAACAGTTTCTCGATCTCGGTCATCAGACGCCGGTTCTCATAGGCATAGGGGATTTTTTCCCAGGCCCCCTCGGTGGTGTAACGGCCCTGACGCGACTCCGCCAGGTTGAGCCCAAGGTGGGTGACCATGGGAAAGACCACGAATCTCCCGATGCCCGCTTGCGTCCCCTGCTCCACCAGGGAAGGCCAGTCCAGCCCGTAAGGAAAATGCCCCCGCAGGTAAATAGACAAATCCACCCCCACATGGGTGTGCGCATCAATCAAAAGGGAATCCGATGGCTGGGTCATAAAATTCTGTTTGATGAAATAATAATTTCGTATTACGAAACAACAAAATTCTTTCGTTTTCCATGTCCTACACCTTTTCCCGTTCCCAGGCACTCTTCGAGCGCGCCAGTAAAGTCATCGCCGGAGGGGTCAATAGCGGCATCCGCAAACTCGAACAACCGGTGCCACTCTACTTCACCCACGGAAAGGGAAGCCGGCTTTGGGACGAGGACGAGAACGAATACATCGATTTCCAAACCGGCCAGGGCGCATTGCTTTACGGTCACGCTCCGGCGGGCATGGCCGAGGCCGTTTATGAGCAGGCCAAGCGGGGAACGCATTGGGCGGCGCAATCGCTGCTCGAAATCGAAGTGGCGGAACGGCTCTGCCAGTTGATCCCGGCGGCGGAGTTTATCCGTTTCAACAACTCGGCCACCGAGATTGTGAACTCCGTTTTCCGCCTGGCCCGCGCCCACACCGGCAAACCCCTCATTCTCAAATTTGAGGGACACTACCATGGCTGGGGCGACGAGGGCCTGGTCGGCTTCGGCATTCCGGCGGACAAATGGGGTCCGGACGACAAACCTGCCAGCCTGCACCCGAGCCAGGGCGTCATTCCGGAAGTGCTGGAAAAGTTTATCGTGGTGCGCTGGAACGATCCCGAGCACTTGCGCCAGCGGGTGGAAGAGTTCCGCGGACAGATCGCCGCCATCGTTTTCGAGCCCGTGCTCTGCAACACCTGCTGCATCGAGCCGGTGGATGGCCTGGTCTCCACCATTCGCGAGCTTTGCGACCGCGACGGCATGCTCATGATCGCGGACGAAACCATCACCGGGTTCCGCTTCGGCGGCGGCGGAGCGCAAAAACACTATGGCTTCACCCCCGATCTCACCGTCCTGGGAAAAGCCATCGGCGGCGGAGTGCCCTTCGCCGCGATGGCCGGGAAAAAATGGGTGTTTGAGAAAATCATCAACGGCCAGGTCGTTCACGCCGGCACGCTGAATTCCAATCCCCTTTGCCTGGCCGCCAGCAAGTGGTGCCTGGATGAAATCATCCGCCACGGTGACACCCATCCGGCCGCGATCATCGAACTCGGCCGGCATTTGATGAACGAACTGCGCGTCCTGGCCGACCGGTTTAACATCCCGCTTCGCCCGCAGGGGCCAGGGCTCGTTTTTCATACTGTCGTGTTGAAGCCCGGCGCGGCCGAAGGTCCCATCCGTGATTATCGCGACTACGTGCAGCGTCACGATGCCGCCCGTTTCGCCCATCTCCGCCGCTGCCTGCTAGAAGAAGGGGTGCGCGCCATCGAGCGGGGTCTGTGGTTTCTGAGTCTCGAACACAGCGCAGCCGACATCACCGATGCGCTCGCGCGGGCCGAAACAGCCTTCTCCCGCCACGCGCAGGAATGGAAAAATTCGTGAGCAAGCGGATTTTCCTTTCCGGACTGTTCCACGAAACGAACACCTTCGTGGAGGAGCTGACCAAGCCGAGCGCGGTCCGGATCGCCCGGGATGAACAGATCCTTGGGCTGCTCGGCGATGACTCTCCCGTGGACGGCTTTCTCCAGACCGCCCGCGACTACGGCTGGACGGTGATCCCCGGGGTGGACTACCGCGCCTCGCCCTCCGGGCTGCTACCAGACGGGATCTTTGAAACCTTTTGGGAGGAACTCCTCGTCCGCCTGCAAGGTGCTCTCGCAGAACCGCTGGACGCCATTTTTCTCGTCCTGCACGGAGCCATGGTCACGGCCAACTTTCCCGATGTGGAAGGTGAACTGCTGCGGCGCATTAGGGAAATCCCCGGTGCCGGCAAACTGCCGATTTTTGCCGTGCTCGATTTGCATGCCAACGTCAGCGGGGAGATGGCCCGCCATGCCACCGCGCTGATCCCTTACCAGGAAAACCCCCACACCGATGCCCGCGAGACGGCGGTGCGCGCTACACGGCACCTCTGGAAAATGTGGGCGCA
>JBMOHI010000167.1:0-5216 GCA_049317925.1 Terrimicrobiaceae bacterium | reverse complement strand
TTCCATGAAGCCAGAGATTCATCCCAACTACGTCGAGACCGTGATCAGTTGCGCCTGCGGGGCCTCGTATCGCACGCGCTCGACCCGCGACAACATCAAGATCGGCATTTGCGCGGCCTGTCATCCCTTTTTCACCGGAGAGCAAAAATTCGTTGATACCGCCGGACGCGTGGACAAGTTCCAACGCCGTTACGGCACCGTCCGCGCCGCCCGCGCGGTCAAACCCGGCAAGAAAGCCTAGACTTTCCTCCCCGCAAGAAACGGTGATTGCGCCGCAAGGTGCCATCACCGTTTCGCGTTTTTACACCCCGCCGATTCGCCATGGACTTCTCCACTTTGATTGACAAAAAGCGGCGGCGTTTTGAGGAATTGGAGAGCGAAATCAACGGCAGCACGCTTTTCAACAATGCGGCCCGTGCGCGGGAAATCCTGCGCGAACACGCCTCACTGAAGAAACTCTTCTCGCGCTGGACCGAATACGAAAAACTCGTCCGCGAGTTGGCAGAGAACCGCGCCATGGCCCAGGGGCCCGATGCGGACTTCGCCGAACTGGCCGCGGCCGAACTGCCGGAAATGGAAGCGCGCCTTCCGGAAATCGAGAAGGAGTTGCAGATTCTCCTCCTTCCACCCGAACCGGGCGAGGACCGCGACGCCATTGTCGAAATCCGCGCCGGCACCGGCGGCACCGAGGCAGCGCTTTTTGCGGCGGATCTTTACCGGATGTATTGCCGCTTTGCCGATACCAGCGGACTGAGTGTGGAAAACCTGGATTCCAGCCCGGCTGATCTGGGCGGGTTGAAGGAAGTCACGTTCAAACTTTCCGGCGAGGCGGTTTTCCGCAAGATGCGCTACGAGTCGGGCGTGCATCGCGTCCAGCGCGTGCCCGCCACCGAGGCCCAGGGACGCATCCACACCTCCACGGCGACGGTGGCCATTCTGCCCGAGGCCGAGGAGGTCGATATCGAACTCAAAATGGAGGACCTCCGTATCGAAGTCTGCCGCGCCGGCGGACCGGGTGGTCAGGGCGTCAACACCACCGATTCCGCCGTGCAGGTTATGCACATCCCCACCGGTCGCATCGTGCGCTGTCAGGATGGACGCAGTCAGCAAAAGAACAAGGAGGCCGCGCTGAAAATCATGCGTTCGCGCCTGCTGGAAGACAAACGCCGCGAGGAGGAGGAAAAATACTCCGCCCATCGCAAGAGCCTTATCGGCGGAGGCGGGCGTGAGGAAAAAATCCGCACCTATAATTTTGCTGAGAACCGTGTGACCGACCACCGCATCAAATT
The DNA here is from genome assembly GCA_049317925.1 of Terrimicrobiaceae bacterium. GTDB lineage: Bacteria > Verrucomicrobiota > Verrucomicrobiia > Chthoniobacterales > Terrimicrobiaceae > CAMASH01. The sequence goes on along the minus strand of JBMOHI010000167.1, from coordinate 3,927 downwards.
CACCCTCTACAATTTGGATCGCTTTCTCGAAGGCGACATTCAGGAGATGATTGAAAAATTGCTGACCAGCGACATGGAACAGCGGTTGAAGGAAGCTAATCTCGGCTGAGAACCGGACGATGCGGACTGGGCAAGCCGCGGGGATTTCAGTAACACACAGCCGTGATCGTTTTTCTCATCCGTCGCCTGGCCGCCCTTGTGGTGGTGCTTTTTTGCGTGGTGACGATCACGTTTTTTCTCATGCGCGTAGCACCGGGCGGGCCGTTTGATGCCGAGCGCAAACTCACTCCCGCGATCGAGAAGCAGCTTCTGGCCAAGTACAAACTGGATGGTCCGCTCCATCAACAATACTTCGACTACATGCGCGATCTCCTGCGGGGCGATCTGCGCGACTCGATCAAATACCGAAACCGAAGCGTGGCGGAAATCCTCGGTCAAACCCTGCCAGTGACCATTGCGCTGGGGGCGGTGGCCTTCGTGCTGGCCGTGGCCGGCGGTGTGACCCTCGGCGTGATGGCGGCGGCAGGAAAAGGAACCTGGAAGGACACCCTGGCCATGCTTTTTGCACTTTCGGCCATTTCGCTGCCAGCCTTCATCGTCGGCCCCATTCTCATTCTTGTTTTCAGTCTCTGGCTGAAATGGCTACCGGTCGGCGGATGGGGCTATCCCGCCGCGATTATCCTGCCTGCCGTCACGCTGGCCGCGCCGTATGTCGCCTACATCGCGCGGCTGCTGCGCGGCAGTATGATCGAAACACTGGGGCACGATTTTGTCCGCACCGCCCGAGCCAAGGGGGTTTCGGAGCGCGTCGTGCTTTACAAACACGCCCTGCGCGTCGCCATCCTACCGGTGGTTTCGTTTCTCGGTCCGCTGGCGGCGCATTTGCTCACGGGTTCGATCGTGGTGGAGACCATTTTTCACATCCCCGGCGCGGGAGGATTTTTTGTGAATTCGATTCTGAACCGCGACGGATTCCTCCTCGGCGGCGTGGTGATCGTGTATTGCGCCATGCTGGTGCTGTTCAATCTGGCGGTGGATATCCTCTATACCCTGCTTGACCGAAGGATCCGGCTCGATGGATGAACGGAGTCCGACCCGCAGGCTGGGGAGAAATCCGGTAGTCGTCGCAGCCGCGACAATTCTGGTATTGGTGGCCGGCGCGACGATTTTCGGTCCGCTTTTTTTACCAGCCTCCTACGCGGAACCAAGCGCTCTGTCGTTTTCCCCCCCCACACTGGCGCATCCTTTCGGGACCGATCTGAACGGACGCGATGTCCTGCTCCGGGTTCTGACCGGCGGCCGGATCTCCTTGCTGGTTGGTGTCTGCGGAGCGCTGGTCAGTCTGTTTATCGGGACGACCTACGGGTTGATCGCCGGGTACGCCGGAGGCCGGATCGATAACGTCATGATGCGGATCGTCGATATCCTGTATTCCGTGCCGCGGCTCATTTTCATTCTGATCTGCATCAACGCCTTCAGCGCGTATCTGCAGGAGTTCGCATCGGCCCGCGGCTGGACCTGGCTGGTCTCGTCGTCGCGCATCACCATTTTGATTGTTTCGCTGGGCATCATTGAATGGCTGACCCTGGCCCGCATTGTCCGGGGACAGACCCTGGCCTTGAAAAGCCGGGCGTTTGTCACGGCAGCCGTCGGACTCGGTCAATCGCACCGGGTCATCCTCCTCCGGCACCTTCTTCCCAATCTGCTGGGAGTGATTCTGATTTATCTCACCCTGACGATTCCGGCGGTGATTATTGACGAGTCTTTCCTCAGTTTCCTCGGGCTCGGAGTTCAGGCTCCCGCCGCCAGTTGGGGGTCGCTGCTCGCGGACGGAGCGGGCGCATTGAATCCGGTGCGCATCCGCTGGTGGCTCGTCGTTTATCCCGCGGGAGCCATGGCCCTCACGCTTCTTGCTCTGAATTTTTTAGGCGACGGGTTGCGCGATGCGTTGGATCCTAGAAATTCGGGCAGATAGTTGATCAGCCAGACGCTGCCACCAGTTGTGGAAATATTGCGGAGTTGAGGGTTCCGACCACAAAATAGCCTCGGCAGAAATCGCGCAACCAGTTTCAGAAATAAGTTGCAAGCGGCCCTGGCCGCGGCGAATTTGGAGGTTGTGAGCCGACAGCCCTCCAGTTCCGCCCAAGAAGCGGCCGCGCGCAATGCCCTACGCGCGGAGATCCCTGTCTTTATCCGGGATGGAGTTTATACTGGAGCGCTCATTTTTTTGCTCTCCGCGGCGGCGGTCGTCATCGTGTATCAAAGCGCGGTCACCTCGAAGCTGAAAGAGGCTTTGAATCAGCTTCGTCCCCAGGCGGAATACCTGGCCTCGCTGGTGGATTTGCGCGCCCATGCCTGGCTGGCGACATCGCAACAGACCAACTCCCAGCCTCACACCGCCTTGACCCAGCGGCTGCAGAACATGCGGCAGTATTACCCCGGCATGGGCAAACTTTTCACCGGTCGCTACAAAGCGGGGAAAATTTCCGTCATTCTCGACACGCTGGATCCAGCCCGGGGACGGACCGAGCCGCACTATGTCGCCCGCCCCCTCGCCATCGACCTGCCACCCGACGCCCCCGAGCTGAAGGCGATCCAGGAACGACAGACCTATGTGACGGATGAGCCGGCCTTCAAGGGCGAGGGAAAATTCCTCGGGGTGATTGTCCCGCTGCCGAACCCGGACCAGTCCGCGCGGGATTTTCTCTACCTGGATTCGAGTTATGAAACGGTGGCAGCCGGCCTGATTGCGGCCAAGCATGCCCGCGACATCTCGCTGCTGGCCGCCGCCATTTTCGCGGTGATCGCCGGCATGACGGTTTTCTCCTGGCGGAGCCAGTCGCAATTCAAACAGATTCTGGCCGTCACGAAATTGCGCGAGGGGGAGGAACTTTTCCGCACAACGTATGAAATGTCACCGGTGGCCATGTGCCTGACCCGCACCGATGAGCGAATCCTGCGGGCTAACAAGGCATTTTGCGATTTTCTCGGCTACACCGAAAACGAATTGGTCCACCTTCAGCCCTCCGACTATACGCACGCCGAGGACCTGAAAAAAGATCAGCCCTTGCTGGAAAATCTGCAGAGCAATCAGATTTCCCAGTATCAGTCTGAACGCCGGTATCTCCGCAAGGATGGCCGGATTGTCTGGGGCCTGGCCAGCGTGGCCATCGTCCGGGACAGTGATGCGAATATCTCCCACTACATGACCCAGGTGGTCGAGATCACCAAGCGCAAGCTGGCCGAGGAAACCCTCAGCCTCAGCCAGGAACGACTGGCCCTGGCGGCCGATGCGGGCAAGGTTGGCATGTGGGATTGCGACCTGACCACCGGACGCACCGTGTGGAATGACGTCATGCACGTCATTTTTCAAACGCAGGCCGAGACGTTCTCCCCGACTCTGGAGGCCCAGGAAGGATTCGTTCACCCCGATGACCGCACGGCAGCAAAGGCCGAGTTCCAGCGTTGTCTCCAGGCCGGCACACCATATGAGCAGGAATACCGGATCGTCCAGCATGACGGCAGCATCCGCCACGTCAAGGCCAGCGCCATCATTTTCAAGGACGAGTCGGGCAAACCCATCCGCGCCGTCGGCACCAGCATCGACATCACCGCCGAGAAGGAAGAGTCCGGGGAATTAATCCGCGCCAAGGAATCCGCCCTGGCCGCGGACAAGGCCAAGAGCGAGTTCCTGGCCGTGATGAGTCACGAAATCCGCACGCCGCTTAACGGAGTGCTCGGATTTGTTTCCATGCTAAAGAACACCCCGCTGGACAGCGAGCAGCTCAGCTACATCGAAACGATGGAGTCCAGCGGCCAGGGACTCCTCATGCTGGTCAACGATATCCTCGACCTTTCGAAAATCGAGTCCCGCGAGATTCACGTGGAACCCTCGACCTTTGAGGTGCGTCCGTTCATTCGCAAGAT
>JBMOHI010000166.1:0-5248 GCA_049317925.1 Terrimicrobiaceae bacterium | reverse complement strand
CGTGTTTGATCAACTCGGCGGAGTTGATGTCGGTCACGAGCACGGGGGCCATGAATGGTTCGTAAATTTTTTGCATGGCCGCGATGGCCCGTTCGCTGTTGCCACCGATGACGATGCGGTCCGGCTTCATCAAGTCGGGCACAGCGCAGCCTTCGCGGAGGAATTCCGGATTGCTGACCACATCAAAGTCCGCCCCGCCCTTGTTGTAGCGGCGGATGGTGTCGGCCACTTTCTCGCCGGTGCGCACCGGGACGGTGCTCTTGTCCACGATGACGCGGTATTGTCCGGGTTTCAGCACGACCGCAATCTCGCGCGCGACTTTTTCGATGTAGGAAAGATCGACGCTGCCGTCCGGCTGCGGCGGGGTGGGAACCGCGATAAAGACCACGTCCGACTTGTCCACGGCCTCCTCGGTGCTGGTGGTGAAATGCAGTTTCCGGGCCGAGACGTTGCGATGGACGAGATCTTCCAGGCCGGGTTCGTAGATCGGGATTTTCCCGGCCTTGAGCATGTCGACCTTGCCCTGATTGTTATCGACGCAGATGACATCGTGGCCGACCTCGGCAAAACATGCGCCGCTGACCAGACCAACATAACCGGAACCAATGATACAGATTTTCATATAAAAACGGAGAGAGGAGCCCCTAGTTGCTGTTGGCACCAGGTTCAATCGGCGAAGTGGCCTGATCGAAGGCAAGGGGGAGAGTAACTTGCGGAGCGTCCTTCAGGGTCAAGACGAAAAGGACACCCATGTCGGAATCACCGCCCTCGTTGTCCCGCACCTGTGCGCCAAAGGATGCCACCCAAGCCGAGAGATCGCGGTGGATCATGTACCGCTGATACTGCAGCACGTTGGACACAAACTCGTATTGCTCGTAAATGCTGAAGGCCCAGTTTTCGTTGATCCGCCAGTACGCGGAGAAATCGAACTGACTGTCGTCGGCGAAAAACACATTTCCGTCGATATACCGGTGTCCGATGGTGAATGAGAAATTACGGGACGGCATGAAATTGAGGTTCGTGTTCACCTCGGTGAAGCCCTCGCTCACCATGGGAAGTTGCGAGGCGATGTCCACGCCGAACCAGTTCAGCGGGCGGAAACGGATAATGTTGAAAATATTGGAAACGTCGGCATCCGAGTAGGGATTGTCGAAGTTGGCATCGAAGAACGTATCCAATGTGAACCATTGAAGGGTATCCTGATCCCGCCGGGTCTGCAGGCTATTGCGCACGCCCAAACGCAGAATGTTCCAGGTGTCGATTGAGTCGATTGCCGTGAATTGCGGAAACTCCAGCGGGAGCAACTGCGTGGAGGGCACCACGCGGTCGAAGGGCAGGATTTTGTCCGGACTGTCTCCGAAGTTGGAGACGAGGGAGTAATTCATGTAGGGCTGGATGACGTGGCGCAGACCATCGAGTCCGAGCCAGCGGGATTGGACGCGCTCGTAGGCTTTGGAGATTTTGGTGGAAACCTCCATGCCGAAATTGGCCACGGTGCGGAGATTGCTGCCGTTCTTGACGAGGGTGGAGGTCGGAGCGTTGAGGGAGTTGGTTTGTTGCGGACCCTGCACGACCTGGACTTGTCCGGTCACGGGATCGAGTTCGGTGAGACCCTGCGTGTCCAGGAACGATCCGCTATCCGAATAGTAGGTGGCCCGGATGCCCAGGCGTGGGTTCACGTTCAACCATCCGAAAAACTGATTGGGAAAAGAGATCTGGTGATAGGTGTCGAAGCGGGTGGCCTGGTAATCGGGAAACTCCGTCTGGCCAAAGTTGGGGTCATTCGAGAACGTTCGCTTGTAGCTTCCGATGCTGTTCTCGCCATCATAGAAAAACGGCAGTCCGAAAATGCGGTGCTGTTTGATGTCGAGGACAAGCTCCGGCAGCCGCTCGGTGGTGTCCTGGAAGTCATTGACCTGCCAGCGGCCCAGCAGGGTGAGAGTGTAAAACTCATCCCACTTGGTGACGGAGAGATAGGTGTCGGGCTGGGGATCGACCCGGAACTCACTCGGGAAAAAGTCTTCCAGGAAATCCACGTCGCTCAGAAGATTGACGTCCGCCGTGACATAAATGTCGTCGGTGAGAAAAAGGCGCTGCTTGAAGCTGACGCGATAGCGGTTCGTCGTCCGCGTTTCAGCGGGCTCGCCCGGTGCCTCGATCGTGCTGACATCGGCGGTATCAAAGACATAATAGGAAGAGAACGTTCCGTAACTGCGGTCTTCCTTGCCGTATTTCATCTTGGCATCAAACCCGAGGGCGGGGCCGAACTCGGACCGGAAATCCGAACGGACCTTTCCGGAAAGGCTGTCGCCGGTGCCAATCGGGAAATTGTAAGCCGTCAGCAAGTACGCGCCCCAGCGCGAGTCATAGCCGGGAAGGAACTCGAATCCCGAGTTGTCGATATTGGCAAAGACGTAGGGGAACCAGAAAATCGGAACCTGCCCGACATAGACGGTCGAGTTGGAGAAGATCACCCGGCTGTCCGGATAAATCCGCACGCTTTTGGATTTGATGTGAAAGCTAGGCTGCGAGGAATCGTCCGTGGTGAAGATGGCGTCGCGCACGCGGAATTCGCGGGTGGACGGAGCCCGGAGATTGAAGGCGTGAAAATAGCCGGGATAGTGCCCGCCGGAGAACTCCAGCGCGCGCATCTGTTTCGTCTCCAGATTAAAAAGCGCCCGCTGACCAGTCAGCACTTCGTTCGGGGTATATAGACGGACATTGCCCACCAGGAGAACGTCGCGGGTGTCCGGGTTATACTCCGCGTAATCGGTGTAGATGCTGTAGTCCCCGTAGTGAATCTGGACGTTGTCCTCCGCCACAGCGACGCCACCTTCAAAACGCGTGTTGCCATCGGCGGTGATCTCCACCGGGACATCGCCGAAACTGCCGAACTGCGCCAGGGCGCAAACTGCCCCGGCCAGCCAGACCAGAAGGGCGGCAGACAAACAACGTTCTCTCATGCGGTCTGGCAGGCTATTTTGCCCTCCCCCGCTGGCAAGAGAAAACTGCCGCCATCCGCTCGCGCAGCGCCGTGCCCCCGTGCAGTCATTCCCGGTTACCAAGAAAAACCACCGCCACCCCGCCCAGGATCATCAGGCCGCCCAGCAGGGTGGCCAGGTTGAAATGGGTCTCGCGGAAGAACAGCCAGGCAAAAACCGCCACGAAAAACGGATACGAAATCTCGATGAGCGAGGCCAGGGTCGCATTCTTCTCGCCGATCGCCATGTAGATCAGCAAAGCGCCCGCCGCCGAGGTCACCATCGCGACCACAAACCAGACCCAGTCCGATCCCAAAGCCCTCACCTCGCCCGGCACGGTTCCGATTTTTCCCATGAGCGAAAGGGCCAGCGCCGCCGCCACCGAACTGAACAATGCATAGGACAAGAAAAACGCCAGCGGCGTCATCCCCCGCTCAATCACCCGGCCGCTGGCCGCGTAGCTGATGCCCCAAATGACCGCCGCCGATAGCGCGTAAACAATCCACATGCCTGCGTCTTAAATCGCTGCAACGAGCAAAGCGAGGCCAGGCTTTCAAAATCAAAAATCGCGAACCGAAAATCAACCACCCACCGATTCATACCGCCGCAGTCCGCGGTGCCACATGAAACGTGCACCCAGGTAGCAAAGGATCACCCACATGGTCTGGATGGCCAACCCCTGCCAGAGTGCTGCCCCCTGAACCCTCTCCAGAAACACCGCCACCGGAAAATAGAGTTCGTACGTGAACGGCAGCCAGATGAGCACCCCTTGCATCCACTCCGGCATGACCTCAAGCGGAAACAAACGCCCGCTCAGGTAATACTCGAACGAATAAAGAATAAAGACGACGGTGGAGATTTCCAGAATCCAGAAGGCCAGCATGGCCAGTGAGTACGCGATGAGAAATTGGATGGCCGCCGCCATGGCCAGCGAAACAAAAAACAGCGGCCAGGTCAGCAAATCCCGGGGCAGGGTGATGAACTCCCGGAACCAGACAAACACCGCGATGACCGGCAGAATGGTCACCACGGTGTAGAGGAGGCGCGCACTGAGAAACAAGCTGGCCCGATAGGCCAGGTAGTCCACGGGCCGGGACAGAAAGTTATTGATCTGTCCCTCGCGGATTTCCGCCGCGATCTGCCATTCGTCCTCCGTTGGCGTAACAAGATTGTCGACCAGCAGGATCATCAAGAAATAGAAAATCATCTGCCCAAAGTCGAAGCCGCCGATGTCCTGTCCGCGCGACTCGAAGAGCGCCTTCCAGATGAATACCGTCCCGGCCAGCGGCACCAGGCCGAAGAGCGACCGGAGGAGAAAATTCCACCGGTAGACGAAGGTGTTCTGCAAGCCCGTGTTGAAGACGCTCCAGTATTTCACCATGGAGATCATGAAGGGCGTGAAGGGGGATCTGGAAAATTCGAGTCCTTTATCTTCTCCACGTTCTTCATGGTGAATCTTTTTCTGCTCGCTGTCACTCGTTCATCCATTCAGCATCCCCGCCGTTTGTCGTACCTATGAAAATCCAGCGCGCTCTCATCTCCGTTTCCGATAAAACCGGCATCGTCGAGTTTGCCCGGGCCCTCCACCAGCGCGGAGTGGAAATCCTCTCCACCGGAGGAACCGCCCGCAGCCTGCAGGCGGAAAACATTCCCACGGTGGAAGTCTCCCAGTTCACCGGTTCGCCGGAGATCATGGACGGCCGGGTCAAGACCCTCCACCCCAAGATCCACGGCGGCCTCCTCTATTTGCGCGGTAATGACGAACACGAAAAGCAGGCCAAAACCCACGGCATCCGCCCCATCGACTTGGTCGTGGTGAATCTCTATCCCTTCGAGGCGACCATCGCGAAGGAGGGAGTGACTCTGCCCGAGGCCATCGAGCAGATCGACATCGGCGGCCCTTCCATGATTCGCAGCGCGGCAAAAAACTATCAGTCCGTAGCCGTTGTCACCGATCCCGCCGATTACCCCGCCGTGTTGGAGGACATGGAGGAAAATCACGGCGGCACCGACCTGGCCCTGCGCGAACGGCTCGCCATCAAGGCCTTTGCCACCACCGCAAGTTACGACCGCACCATTGCCGGCTTTCTCAATCGCGAACAGGAAACCTCCGCCGCCTTCCGCCAGGATCTTCCCTTGGAACTCCGTCTCCGCTACGGCGAGAATCCCCACCAACAGGCCGAGCTCTACGGCGATTTCGGTTCCTATTTCGAAAAACTCCAGGGCAAGGAACTTTCCTACAACAACATCCTCGATATCAGTGCGGC
>JBMOHI010000165.1:0-5273 GCA_049317925.1 Terrimicrobiaceae bacterium | reverse complement strand
GGGCCAAATTCGCTATTGTGGAGGCGTTGAATCACCAAATCCACCGCAGAGGCCCCAATGTCGGCTGTTCGCTCGAAAATGCCCGCACGGTTTGTCGTCGGGGAGGGCATTGATATGTCGGCCAACGCGACGTCATTGGGGACCCGAAGCCCCGTTTCAGCCAGAAGGGCATCCGCGCCATACCCGGCGCAGAAAATCACGTCCGGGCGGAAGCGTTTCATCCATGACTGCGCTGCGTGGTCGCTGGCGGGATTTGAGTCGGAGAACTTCAAAAAGGGCGGCACGCGATCCGCGCGGGTCGAGACTTCCATGTGGAGCGTGACCGCGGCGGCGGCGGCGGGAAAATGGCCATGCTGATGCGGTGTGAGAAGCAATCCGATGCGACGGTAACCGAGTCTGCGAGCCATTCGTAAGGCCAAACTTACATTGTGGAAAGTGTCCCCAACTGCAACATCAAGATGCGGGTTCGGCATGGAATGACCCAGCGCGACTCCTGCGTATTCGGACCATGGCATGTTCAGGTGACCCAGAGGCCGCTCGCGTGGCGCGACGATAAAACTGCGAATGCCGCGCGAGCGGAGGATCTCATGGCAACGTGCGCGGGTGAGTCCGGGCTGACTGCGCCAGATGGTGTCGAGGTGATACCCGAGTGTTTCCGCACGTTTCTTTGCACCCAGATAATATTGCTCGTAATTAGGGCCTACGCCTGTGATCGTATCGCGAGGGAAGGACGTCAGGTAAGCAATGGTTGACTGATATTTTCGATCCCGGCCCGTCCGCAGCAGAGCCATCAGGTTCGACACTACTGCGTTTCGTTGGTAGCCGAGTTCGTCCGCGACGCGACGGACTTTCTCCCGCGTGGCAGCGCTGATGAGCGGACTCCCGGCCAGCGCACGGGAGACCGTGGCGTGGGAGCAACCGACGCGCTTCGCGATTTCGATCTGCGTGGAAGTCATTTGAATCGGAGTATAGGATCTACCTCGCTTTAATGCAACTTGTGCATCCTTAATCCGCCTCTCACGCTTGATTTCCAGGATAGGTAAATCCTAACGTGCCGGACTTCGCATGACATTTCTCAACCGATCGTTTCTCGTTCTCCCACTTGTCACAACTCTTTTGGCATCGTCTCCGGTCTGCGCCACCGATCTGTCCGACATTCTAAAGACAAGCGCGGATCGCCTGGTTGTTGTCCGGGAGCCCATTGCCGTCGGCGAAGATACGACCGTCCCGAAGGGGCGCCACTTGCGAGTTGAACCCGGTGGGATCATCAAGATCGCAGCAGGAGTGACTCTGACGATTGATGGCGGGCTCGAAGCCGGGGCCTATCAGATTTTTTCCGGCGACGGTAACGTGGCCGGAGATGCCAAAATCGAGAGGGTGCTGCCCGAGTGGTTTTTCGACGGCAACTATGACGATGAAGCGTCCGATTGGTCGGATGCCATTAACAAGTCCATCAACTTTGCCGCCAACAATTGCCTCACGGTTTTCCTCGGTCCTCAAGTTTACAACGTGAACAGCACTGTGGATCTCACCTCCACGCCACAGCGTCAGCGGGCAGGGATGAAGCTGATGGGCGCGCTCCGCAGCACCCAATATGAGCGCGGCACAGCCCTCCTCGGCAACACGGGGCCGGGCAATCCCATTCTTGAGACCACCGATACCGACGGTATTCACGTCGTGAACCTGGCGCTGCGGGCGGGGAAGAAAAATCCCTCCACGATCGGTCTCTTACAAGCCCGCGGAACGGGAACAGGGTGGGGCGGAGACCACGTCTATGACAATCTCTATGTGAACATGGGAAGTGTCCCCGCTGCGAACGATGGGGTCGGCACGATCGGCGTCGTAAATCTCGCTGGCGAGGAGACCCGCTATGAGAACCTCCAGGTTTGGGCAAACCTGCCTGTGGTGCTTACATGGGATCGCACGTTCATGGTGACAAATCCGGAGTTGAACGGCACCTCGCGCCACTTGACCGTCAAGTCCCCGGCGGGTTTGCCTCTGGCGGAAAAAGCATCGAGCACGGTCTATGCCTTCACCGGTCTTGGCCGTTTGATTGCGTTGGATCATATCTCCCCGGTTCTCCTGATGAACGCTGCTGGAACCGTCGACATGGGACACACCTTCATGCAGCGCCGCGACGCTGATCCCGCCGCCGGTCGTGTTGGTGACTATGTGGCGGCTATTGAGAGCTGGAATTGTTACCAGTTCCGCCACTTTGGAAGCTTGGAGGGGTTACCGGTTTATATGCTCAGCCGTCGAGATTTAACAGAAGCGGAAATCCATGTCCGCATCGCCGGCGCGGAGGCCAAGGGTCGGCCGCTTATTCAGCTCTATGATGATGGCGGGCCCTACATCTTCCGCAACGTGAACATGGTTTACTACACATACGACACTGACCGACCGCTTATCGACTACAAGCGCTTCAACGAAGCCGGAGGATTCAAAATCGAATCATCCAGCTTTCGCGGCAACCTCAAAGAAATCAACAACGTGGAGGTCAAGCCATGAAGACTCTTGCTGCATTGATCACTGCTGTATGTCTCGCTAATTCTGCCCATGGTGCAGACCTTGCTTCGCAAATCTCAACGCTCGGGGATAAGCTGGGAGAAATTGTCATTCGCGAGCCGGTGGACATCAAAGACGATGTGACGGTTCCGGAGAATATCACCCTTCAGTTTCACCCGGGCGGCACACTCAATATCGCCAAAGGAAAGACAGTCACCATTCAAGGAGGAATCAAAGCCGGCCCGTTCAAGATTTTTTCCGGTGAGGGCGCCCTAGCAGGCAGCCCAAAAGTGCGAACCATCCTTCCAGAATGGTTCTTTGATGGGAAATACAACGACGAAACAGTTGATTGGTCAGACGCAATCAATCGGGCCATTCTCCTCGCCACGCAGGGGACGCGGCATGTGAGCCTCCTAAATCGTCGCTACAATGTGAAACAGGTGGTTTCGCTCGCAACAATCAAGGCGGGCTCCATCGCGGATGGGCAAGATCGTCAAGGCGTTACGCTGGAGGGTGCCGTGCGCTCCACTCAGCATCAGTTGGGAACATTGCTTATCGGCAACACCGGCAAAGACAATGCCATCATCGAAACCAGCAACTCCGATGGTATTCATCTGAAAAACATTGGCGTGATCCGCGGGAAGACCAACCCCAGCGACATCGGCCTCCTTCAAGCCCGCTGCGAGGGCACGATTTGGGCCGGGGACCAGTATCACGAAAATGTCTTTGTCGATATGGGCAGTGACGTCGGCGTCAATAATGGCTTCGGCACCATCGGCGTCGTGAACATTGCTGCCGAGGAAACCCGCTGGCACAATCTCCAGGTCTGGGCAAACCTGCCGCTCATCATCTCGTGGAGCGGCGGACGCAGCGATGATCCGCTCGCCCAGTTGCTCCGCACGAACGGGGATTTGAAAACCTCAGCCAAATTGGAGATCAAATCCACCGTCGGGCTCAAACCCTTCAACGGCTACAGCAACACCGTTTTCACTCTCACCGGACTTGGCCGGTTGATCGCCTACGATTACGTCTCCCCGTGCGTCCTCATCAACATGGGTGGCATGGTGGACCTCGGGTGGACCTTCATGCAGAAACGCGAATTGGGAGCTAATGAGGCCGGCTTTACCGTGGATGGCAAAGGACGCCACAATTACCCCGTAGAAATCTGGAACTGTTTTCAATTCCATCACCGGGGCTCCATAGAGGGGTGCAAGGGATATTTGCTCAACCGCCGCGGTCTCTACAATGCGGACGTGACGGTCACGATTGCTGGCGGCGGCGAGAAATCGCTCCCGGCCATTCTGCTCCTCGACGATGGCACAAACGACCGCCTGAACTACCACACCCACCTGCAGGATTGCCGGTTCTCTGTATTCGCTTATGATGAGGATCGCCCCCTCATTGCTTCGCGCAATCTGGACGGGAGCGACTCACCGACGCGATTCATTCTGCGGAACTGTGACCTGAAAACGAACCAGCCATTCAGCAAAATGAGCAAACCAAACCAGGCATTGCTTGACCGCACATTCGGCACCGCTTGGTTCTTTAGCAACGGGCACATTCCCGTCGGCAGCCGCACCTTCGTCCCCGAACCCGGACCCGCCGATGTGACGACAATGAAACCACAAACAAGCTACGAATGAAAAACACCCCTTATCTCAAGAGACCGTCCAACCTCGGCGTCCCTTTGCCGTGGTGCGCATGGTTCGCATTTCTCATCGCCACGGCAACGGGATTTTCCCAGACCGTCATCCTTCCGAATCTGCAAGCCCGCCTCGGAGCAACGACCGCGAATCTCGGGAAGGTGCAGGATAGCGTGATTCACCAAGCGGAGGAGATGGCGTCGAGGCAGATTGGCTTTGTGGCCGGAGAATATCCGGAAGAGTTTCGCAACTTCGCCGTTTTCAAGCTCGTCGATACGGGCCTGGCTTCATCCGACGTTGCCAAAGCGACTCTGGAAGTGGTCGCGACCCATCAACTGGGCGCGAAGACTCCGAGGATTGCCGTGGCGCAGCTTCTGCCCTCAGGAGGCGGATCAGATTTTGTCTTCAACAACTACAACATGTATCAAGAGCAGGAAGGCGAGATTCTCCTGAAGGAAGGGGAGTGGGCGGAGCCACACCGCATCGACATCACAAAGATCCTGAAGTCGGCTCTTGATCAGGCGGACGAAACCCACGGGATCGTCTTTCGAATCTGGCTGGTGAGCGACGAAAGCGGCGACCTCGCTGACTACGATAACCGGGAAGTCAAAGCTTCAAGCCTCGGCACCGTGGACCTGAAGATCGAAGTTCAAAAGGCCCGATAGCACCCGTTGGGTATCGCGGTTACCGCAAAACTGAAGTTCTTTTCCATGCACCCGCTCCGTTACCGACAAATCCACCTCGATTTTCACACCTCACGGCACATCCCCGGGATCGGGGAAAAATTCGACAAAAAGCGCTGGCAGGAAACCCTTCAAGCCGCAGCCGTAGATTCGGTCACGCTCTTTTCAAAATGCCACCACGGCTGGAGCTACCACCCGACATTGGTCGGGAAAATCCATCCGCATCTCAACTTTGACCTGCTCCGCGCCCAATACGATGCCACCAAGGAAGCCGGCATCAATGCGCCGGTCTATCTCTCCGCCGGATTCGACCAGTTGGCGGCCGACGAGCAGCCAGGCTGGCGGGAGATCGACAAGGACGGACGCTGCATCAGTCGCGGGCCGGGTGCCTTTGAGGCAGGGTATCACCTGTTGGATTTCCATAGCCCCTATCTGGATTATC
>JBMOHI010000164.1:0-5313 GCA_049317925.1 Terrimicrobiaceae bacterium | reverse complement strand
CCATGCAGCCGGTTTGCTTGCCGTGCTGGGCGAAGAAGGCAAACGGGTCGGTCTTGAGAAACACGTCCCCTTGCGCGCCGCGGATTTCGAATTTGTAGTGACTCCCCTCGGGAACATCAGGAACAAAGATTTCCCAGACACCGGCCGGAACCATTTTCCTCATCAGGTGAATGCGGCCGTCCCAACGGTTGAAATCCCCCACCACGCTCACGCGCTGGGCATTGGGGGCCCAGACCGCAAAATGCGTGCCGCGCACCCCGCCCAATTCGATCAGGTGGGCGCCGAGTTTTTTATAAATCTCGTAATGGGTGCCTTCGTTGAAAAGATAGATGTCCATCTCGCCCAGCACCGGCCCGAAGGAATACACATCCTTCTCGCACCAGATCTCCCCGTCATGATCTTTCATCTCCAGCACATAGTCGAAGGGCGCGGTCACCCCGCGCAGAACCGCCTCGAAAAAACCGTCCGGATGAATCTTCTTCAGCGGAAACCGCCGCTTGAAATCCCCCGCATCAACGATGGTGACCTCGGTCGCGTCCGGACGCCAGGCCCGCCCGAAGAAACCCTGTTGAAATTCCCGGATGCCGAGAATCTTGAACGGATCCCCGTGCCGCGCCTCAATCAGCGGGTAAAAATCATCATCTGGCAGCGTGGAGGGGTTCATTCCGCCAGTCTAAAGTGGAAAGTGGAAAGTCCAAGGTCGAAAGTCACGGGCGGGTGCATCCTACCCATTCGCGCCTCGACGCCCTATCGCTCGTCGATCGGGGTGAACTTTTTCCCGACCGCCGGCCCGACGTATTCGCTGAGCGGGCGATAGAGGCGGTTGTCCGCCAACTGCTCCAGCACATGCCCGGTCCAGCCGCTGGTGCGGGCAATGGCAAAAATGGGCGTGAACAAGTCCGTCGGGATACCCAGCGAATAGTAGACGGTGGCGGAATAGAAATCCACGTTCGCATTGAGCCCCTTCTTCTCCTTCATGATCGACGCGATGCGCTCGCTCATGCGAATCCACTTGGGCTCGCCCAGTTCGTTGCTCAGCGTGATGCCCATAGCCCGGAGATGGGGCGCACGCGGATCGAGCACTTTGTAAACCCGGTGGCCGATGCCCATGATTTTTTTCTTTTGCGCAAGTTGTTCCTCGACCCAGGCATCGACGTTCTCCTCGCTGCCGATTTCCTTGAGCATGTGGATCACGCCTTCGTTGGCCCCGCCATGCAGCGGCCCCTTCAAAGTGCCGATGGCCGAGGTGACGGCCGAGTAAATGTCGCTCAGCGTGGCGATGGTCACGCGCGCGCTGAAGGTCGAGGCATTCATGCCGTGATCAGCGTGGAGAACGTAGGCGACATCGAGGGTTTTCGCGGCATCTTCGGAAGGCTCCTCTCCATTGAGCAGATAGAGAAAATGCGCGGCTTCATCGAGATCCTTGCGCACCGGGGGCAGATCAAGACCCTGACGCGACCGGTGAAAATACGCCGCAATCACTCCGATTTTCGCCGTGATGCTAACCGCCCGGCGCTTGTTGGCCGCCTCCGCCTGGCCTTCGATGTCCTTCTCGTCGTCGTAAAGCCCCAGCATCGAAACCGCCGTCCGCATCACATCCATCGGGTTCGCCTTGACCGGGGCGGTGCGGATGAAGTCGAGCACACCCTTGGGCAGTTCCCGCTGAGCACGCAGGCTGGTTTTGAGTTCGTCCAGTTGCAGGCGGTTGGGAAGCTCCCCGTGCCAGAGAAGGTAAACGACCTCCTCGTAAGTGGCTTTGCCCGCCAGCTCGTTAATATTGTAGCCGGCGTAAATCAGCACTCCTTCCTGACCGAGCACATCGCTCAAACTGGTGGAGTTGGCGATAATCCCTTCGAGTCCTTTGGCGGTAACAGGCATGGAAATATTAGTTTCCCTACTTTATGCCAAGGCCGGCAACGTTCGCCAACCAAAACCTGCCCGCCCCGCAAAAAAAGCGGTCTTTTCTTCAAAATCCGCCGCTCCTAGCGATAATGACTCTCCAAACGCATGAGCGCCTTTCACGTCATGACCAAGCCCATCGGGCCGCTCTGCAACCTCGATTGCCGATATTGCTTCTATCTCGAGAAGGAGAAGCTCTTCCCCGCCAACGAGAACTTCCGCATGAGCGACGCCGTGCTCGAGACCTACATCCGGCAATATATCGAGCAGCAGAGCGTTCCTGAGATCACCTTCGCCTGGCAAGGTGGCGAACCCACCCTGCTCGGCGTCGATTTCTTCCGCAAAGTCGTCACCCTGCAAAAGAAATACGCCAACGGCAAAACCATCTCAAACGCCATCCAGACCAACGGAACTCTTCTCGACGACGAATGGTGCGCCTTCCTCGCCGGGAACCATTTTCTCGTCGGTCTCAGCCTCGACGGGCCGGCCAAACTTCACGACGCCTACCGGGTGGATAAAAAAGGGGGGGCCACTTACCAGCGGGTGATCGCCGGTCTCCGCCTGCTGAAGAAGCATCAGGTCGAGTTTAACACCCTCACCGTCGTCAATCGCCTCAACTCCCAAAAGCCCCTCGAAGTCTACCGCTTCCTCCGCGACATCGGCTCCGGGTTCATCCAGTTCATCCCCCTCGTCGAACGCCTGGCCGACTCCGAGGCCAAAAAACTCGGCCTCGATCTGGCCACCCCGCCCCGCTCGGACGAGGAAACCCGCATGCCCGTGACCGACTGGAGTGTCGAACCCAAGCAATACGGCGAGTTTCTTTGCACCATCTTCGACGAATGGGTGAAACGCGACGTCGGCCGCACCTTTGTGCAAATCTTCGACGTGACCCTGGGCAACACCCTCGGCCAGGGCGGCGGCCTCTGCGTCTTCAGCGAAAAATGCGGCACCGCCCTCGCCATGGAACACAACGGCGACGTCTACTCCTGCGACCACTACGTTTACCCCCAATTCAAACTCGGCAACATTCTCAACCAATCCCTCGGCCAGATGGTCACCTCCGACGCCCAACGCCAGTTCGGCCAGGACAAAGCCACCACCCTCCCCCGCTATTGCCGCGAGTGTGAAGTGCGCACCCTTTGCCACGGCGAATGCCCCAAACACCGTTTCATCCGCACCCCCGACGGCGAACCGGGACTCAACTACCTTTGCCGCGCCTACAAGCGCTTCTTCACCCACACCGCCCCGGCCATGCGCCGCATGGGCCAGCTCCTCAAGGCCGGGCGACCGCCGGCAGAAATCATGCGGGCCCTGCCAACCGCCTCCCCGGCCGGGAATCTCCGCAACGGATCCGACCGACCGATCCCTTGACACGGTCATCCGCCTCCCTCAGAAACCTGCTGTCGCCCAGGCGGCTTCCGGATGCTTTTTCACAGCGCTGAGTTTCTCATTGGCTTTCTACCCGTTGTCTTCTGCGGGTATCTCCTGCTCGCGCACTTTCATTGCTACCGGTCCGCACTGGTCTGGCTGACCGCGGCCTCCCTCGTTTTTTACGCCTGGTGGAATCCTGTCTATTTGTGGCTGATCGCGGGATCCATTCTAGGGAACTTCGCCATCGGGAGATTGATCACCACCCAACCCGCTCCTTGGCGGAATTGGTGCTTTCTCGCGGGGATCTCGCTGAACCTTCTGGCTCTCGGATACTTCAAATACGCCAACTTCTTCGTGGCGAACCTCAACCACTTTCTCCATCTGAATTGGAACTTCGAAAAGGTCATCCTGCCTCTCGCGGTCTCGTTCTTCACGTTCACCCAGATCGCCTATCTGGTGGATAGTTTCCGCGGAGAGACCAAACGCTACGGCTTGCTCGAGTACTCTTTCTTCGTCACATTTTTTCCCCATTTGATCGCCGGCCCGATCGTCCTCCACAAGGAAATCATGCCCCAGGTGGAACGGGAGGGAGTCTTCCGGTTTGCCTGGAGCAACCTGCAGGTCGGGCTGGGGATCTTCGTGATCGGACTGTTCAAGAAAGTCGTACTCGCCGACGGGTGCGCGGAGTATGTCACGCCGTTTTTTGAAGTGGCCAAGAACGGGTACTGGGTCTCGACACCCGAAGCGTGGTGCGGCGTTCTGGCGTATACATTTCAGCTCTACTTTGATTTCTCCGGATACTCGGACATGGCCATCGGAATCTCCCGGGTTTTCGGAATTCTGCTGCCCCTCAACTTCGACTCCCCGTATCGGGCAACCAATATCATCGATTTCTGGCGGCGATGGCACATCAGTCTTTCGCGGTTCTTGCGAAACTATCTGTATATCCCTCTCGGCGGGAACCGGCGGGGAATCGTTTTGAAGTATTCGAATTTGTTTATCACCATGCTGATCGGCGGACTGTGGCACGGCGCGGGATGGACCTTCGTGATCTGGGGCGGACTGCACGGGCTTTATCTGGTCATCAACCACGGATTTAAGGCTCTCAGCACGATGTGGAATCCCGGCCGGTTCGTGCCCAAACCGGTGGGAAGGCTTTTCGGGTGGTCCCTCACCATGCTGGCCGTCATCGTGGGATGGGTCTTCTTCCGCTCGGCCAATGTGGAAACGGCTGGCCGGATCATCTCCATGATGACGGGGTTGCACGACCACCCGGTCACCTACGTTTTTCAGTTAACCCCCAACGAGGTGACCATCCGCTTTTTCTGGATCGTGGCCCTAGCCGCCATTGCCCTGGCCCTGCCAAATACCCAGCAATACTTCGGCAACTTCCAACCGGCCCTCGATGCCCGGGAACCCCTGCCGGGCCGGTGGCGGTTTGTCTGGAAGCCGAATTTCCTCCATGGCGCGATCATGGGGGTTTTCATCTTTATGATTGCTCGACGGTTGTTCCAACTCGCCCCCAGCGACTTCCTCTACTTTAACTTTTGATGTGGAATAGGTCCCAATATGTCCTCGGAGTCGCGGCGGCATTCGTCCTCTGCGTCGCTGTCTGGTGCCTTTTCTTCTCTCAGTTACTGGGATACAGGACCAAGGGGAACGCGATGAACATCGCGGCCTGGTATGATTACAAGGACGCCATCGCCCGGGAAACCTCCTCCCCGCGAATCATTCTTGTGGGTGGTTCCAACGTTCTTTACGGACTAAGTGCCCGACAGATTTCCGAGGCTTTGGGGGTCAATGCCATTAACTATGGAACCCATGCCGGCTTGACCCTCGACTATCTTCTTTATAAAGCGAAAACCATTGCCCGATCCGGCGATCTGGTCGTCCTGGCCCTCGAGTATGAATATTTTGAAGCCACGGGTGTGTTAAACTCTGTCTCTTTCGAGTATATTGTGGGAGGAGATCCGGCCTATATCAGTCAGCTAAGTCTCAACCAGGCCCTGCAATGCTTTTTCAGCCCCGGTCTTTCCTCCTGGC
>JBMOHI010000163.1:0-5338 GCA_049317925.1 Terrimicrobiaceae bacterium | reverse complement strand
ACGCGGGGTTGGAGTTCCTGCCAGGCTTCGCGCAAGAGCCGGAGCGCGCCGGGCTCGCGGTCCCACAGGACGGCATAGGAATCGATGAACTCGCTGGCGTAATTGGGTTCGGCGCGGTCGTTCGGATGCCAGAGTCCGCGAGTGGGTTCGGGTTCCTCCAGAAGCATCGGGGCGATGAAGATATTCTTGAGAATTCCCTGACGATATTTGTCCCGCGCTTCCGCTTCGTTGCCTTCCAGCGCCAACGACAACCCCCAGCCGAAAAGAAGGGAGGGTTCGGCGTAATCGCCCGGGAACTCGGCGCCGTAGCGCTCGAAAAACTCCACTGCCTCTTCCTGATTGTCTGCAAGCAAGTGCAGGAGCGGAATGAAGAAGCGCACGCCCTGATTGTCCCGCGGGTTCACGTCCAGCAAGTGCTCGAATTGCCCGGCCGCATCGGCATGCCGGCCCTGGTGCCAGAGGGTCATGGCCCGCCCGTAGAGCGAGCGCAAAAGCGGGCGCGTTTCCCGCTCGGTCCACCAGGCGGGATGACGCGACTGCCAATGCGGGAGTTCGCGGGCGATCACCTCGTCGTACGCCGCAAGGCAGGACTTCCAGTTGCCGTTTTGAAATTCAACGTCGGCCAGTTCCACGCGCGCGGTCGAGCAATCGGCATCGCGGTCGAGCGCCGAGCGCAGGAGAGCCAGCTTCTTGCGGGAGGAACGCACGCGCAAAGCGGTGTTGACCAATCCGCGCGCGACATCCTTGGACCGCGGCGCGCCGCTGCCTTCGCGGGAAAAACGCAGCACCACCGTTTGGGCCAGGGCGCGGAGTTCGTCGGGTCCGCCGCGGTCAAATCGCTGAAACCGGATGTCAACCCGGTGCTCCTGCGAGAACACCTTCCAGTCGTCGTCCTCCCATTCCTCGCTCGGGCAGATGGCCACGCGGTCGGGCGCACCCAGTTTCTCGAAGAGCTTGGCGAGGAAGTTTTCCACCCGGATCTGATCGAGTTCTTCCAGAATGTCGGGCGGGGCGATGGGCGCACCGCTGCTGTCGCAAACAATGAGAAGCGTGGGCAGGAAATAGTCGCCGCCGGAAGGAACGGGTTCCTCGAGGTCCACCCAGTACACAAACCACGTCGTCTTGGAGGATTTGAGCGGCTGGATCATGCGATCTTCCAGGTCACTTCCAGCCGCTGTTTGCGGTCAAACCGGTCCGGGTAAAAAAGTTCGCCGTGTTGCGCGCCGTATTCGTGGATAAGTTTGGTCACCTTGACGTCAAAGCAGCAATATTCCGCGATCTCCATCAACTTCCCTTCGCGCCACCAACGGATGGCGTCAAGGCCCTCCGCCACTTTGCCCACGCCGAGCGTGCCCTGAGCCAGGCTCTCCAGTTTGAGCCGGTGGCCGGCGGTTTTCTCGATTTCAACCAACATGTCGAGAGTCGGAAGCTGATGGGGAAGATCGAGGATGGTGTACGCCATGAGGACTTCGTAATCGAAACTCAAAATGTTGAATCCCACCACAAGATCAGCCCGCTGCAACCGTGCGACCAGATCGCCGGCCCGCTTCTCAGGAAAGACTTCATACACCTGATCCGCCGAGCTGTAGGTGACGCCGACGGACATCCCCATCTCGTGCTTTTTGTCCCAGCCGCCCACGTCATTCGCGGTGCGTTGGGTCTCAAGGTCGAAATAAACAATATCCATCGGAGTTCTCCAGCATGGGGAAATTTTCCCGCCCTGACAACCCGGACGAGAGGGCTACTTTTCCACAAAGTCCCACACGCCGTCCCAACCCTCATCGGGAGGCTGGCGCATGAACCCCTCGCAGCGGCTCATGAAACGCGCGGCCAGCGAGGGGGCGGGACCGTAGGTCGAGAGTTTGCCGAAGGCATCCCGGGCTGACTCAAAATCGCCGGCGAGGTATTTTTCCCGCGCCAAGGCAAAGGTCTCCCCCCAGGCGGAGTCCTCGCCGCGGTGGGGAAAAAAGAGCTTCTCCGGCTTTTGCCGGCCCTTGACCCGGACTTCGTCCACCAGCAGGAACAGGCAGACCGATTCCGCATTGGCCGCGATGTGCGCATCAACCAGAATCGGACAGCCATAAATGCGCGTAAGGCCCTCGACGCGTGAGGCAAGATTCACGGTGTCGCCGATGACGGTGAGATCCATTTTCTCATGCGAACCGATGTTGCCGAAAATGGCCGGTCCCTGGCAAATGCCGATGCCCGAACTCCACAACATGGCGCCGCGTTTCTGGCGGGCGGTATTCATGGCCGCCAGACGACCCTGCATTTCCAGCGCCGCCAGCACCGCCTGGCGGGCGTCTGCGGCAGGGCTTTCCACATGAATGCAGCCCCAGGTGGCCATGAGCGCGTCGCCCATGAATTTGTCCAGCGTGCCCTTGTGTTTGAAAACGACAGAAACCATCTCGCCGAAATACTCGTTCAGAAGCGCCACCATGGCGGCGGGCTCCAGCTTCTCGGAATCGGAGGTGAAGCCCTTGAGATCGGAAAACATCGCCACGATCTCCTTGCGCTGGCCACCCAAGGTCTGGAGAAACGAATCCGGGTTGTCCGCAATCTCACTCACGATATCTTTGGAAACGTAACGCTCCAGCATCCCGCGCAGCCGTCCGCGTTCGTGGCGCTCCAGCGTGACATCGCAAACCAGACCGGCGAACCCGCAGACCAGCCAGCTCAAAAGCGGCGGCGCCATGGGCAGGAAATAGGAAAAGACCGCCAGCGAAAGCATCCCGAGGCCCAGCCACAACAGCGCCACACCGAGCAAACCAGCCACAAACCAGAGGATGCTCCGCCGAACCATCAACAGGGCAAACACCGCGACCGCCCCGGCCAGCATGGCCAAAAGCGCGACAGCCATTCCCGGCTCTCCCAGCCAATCGCCGCGCAGGGTGGCGGCCAGGGCGTGAATCTGAATCTCCGGACCCGGCATGGAACCCCAGGGCGTGAGGTAAATGTCGTGAAGCCGCTCGGCCGAGGCTCCGATCATGACGACGCGGTCTTTAAAAAATGCCCCGTCCTCAAAATTCGCTTTCCAAAAAGCGGGAACAAACAGCTCATAAAGCGAGATGATCTTGAGCGATCCGGGCAGCGAGTACCCGAAACGCCGGGGTCCCGCGTTCTCAGGCGTTGCCGCACCCAGCAACCGGCCCGCCGTGGTCGCGAGGGAGGGAAGGAGTTCCTCCCCCGACATGGGCGCGAAGTGGGCGACCTGCAACGCCGTCGCTTCGGTGAAGAGCGAGCGAACCTTCTTGTCACTCCAGGGGGGAAAATTGACCAACCCTATATTTCCGCCGGCGGCGGCGTCCAAAACGGGCGTGGGGCTGACCAATTGCGGCATGGCCCCGTGCTGACCGGAAGAGGGAATTTCCACAGTCGATCCCAGGACAACTTTTCCGGGATACTTCTCCAGGACGGCAGCAAGGGCGTCGTCACCCTCGCGGGCCGCGGGAAACAACATGTCAAAAATGACGAGGCGCGCGCCGGCGGAGAGAAGCTTTTCCGCGGCTGCCGCATACACCTCGCGCGACCAGGGCCAGTTATTGCTCATCAACTGCAGCGGGCGGGAACCGGCCAGTTCCTCCGGTTCCAGATCGCCCAGGGCCATCGACCGCTCGTCAATCGTCACCAGGGCAAAATCGGAGGGCAACGATTTCTGCGTGATCCGGATGGTTTCCCGCAGCATCCAATCCTGGAGGTAAAGATTGAGGCTGCCGACAAAGGGCGTGAACCAAACCGCCGCCAGAACCGCCAGCAAGCCCGTCCCGACCGAGATCGCCTGCCAGCGAATTCGTGCCGTGGAGGTGCGGGCCAGTTGCATCGCCTGAGAGGAACCCGTCCAGGCTCCGATTGCAAGCCGAGGGCGGTTGTTTCGGGAATTTTCACCGGGACGGCAGACCGTCGTTTCGGGCTGGCTTTCCGCCCGGGTGCCTCCTATTTTCCCCGAGGCTCAAATGAGCATAGTTTTTTTCCCATGAGAAAACGCATCCTGGTTCTGTTGCTGAGCGTCGCGCTGTGTCCCGGCGCGCGGGCGGAGCCATTCCGGAAGGCGGAGGTGACCCGGACGGTCAACAATGTTTCGCTTTTGGAGGCTCAACAGGCTCCGAAACCGGCCGCTCCCGGCGATGTCGTGCAGGGCGCAACGGCGGTGAAGACCGCGGGAGCCTCCCGCGCGGAGCTGACTTTTCCCGATCAAACCATCACCCGCCTCGGGGCCAATGCGCTTTTCCGTTTCCGCGAAGGCGGCCGCGACATGACCCTCGAGGGCGGAACCATGCTTTTCTCCTCGCCCGAGGGAGCCGGCGGCGGCCAGGTCCAGGCCGGAGCCGTGACTGCGGCGGTGACCGGCACGAATTTTATCGTTTATTATCTGCTCGGCGGAGCCGTGGGAGTGGCCGTGCTGGAGGGCAAGGTTCGCCTCTTTCTCACGGCGGATTCCAAAACCCAGCAGGAACTCGGCCCGGGCGAGAGTTCCGTCGTTCCCGCCGGGGCGACGGGTTTCAATCCCCCCATCATGGTGGATTTGAAAAACCTGATCGCGACCAGCCCCCTGCTCCAAGCCGGCGGATTCAAACCCCTCCCGGCCCAGGCCCTGATCGTCCGGGCGGCAAATGCCCAGAAATTCAATCGCGCTGAGCAGAAGACCACATCCGCCAACGCCTTGGTTTTGGTTTCTTCCGATTTCCTTCCCAAAACCGCCCCGGAAAGCACCGCCGACCCCGCCCAGCTTTCCAACCTGATCGCCCTCTATAAAAACAACATCGCGCTGCTGATCAACCCGGAGAAGGATTTTTCGAAGTCCCTCCAGGACATCCCGGTGGACCCAGTCCTCATCGAGAAGTTGCGTGAGCTTGCCCTGGCCAATGGAGGGGAACTGACCGTGGAAAATTTGGCCGAAGCCGTCGGTCTCCTGAGCGCGGAGACGCCGCAAAGGACACCGGCAATCGTGGCGGCGGCGATCGCCCTGTTGGAAAAAGTGACCGGAGGCAACTCGCTCGAGAACCGCATCGTTCTGGCCAAGGCGGCCCTGATCAATATCCCTCCCGGGGAAAAGCAGGCCCCGACCCTCGCCGCCCAAGTCATCGGCCAGGCCGTCCAAGGCGGAAATCAAAAAGACCTCGCTGCCGCGGTGCTGGCCCTGCGCGGGTTTTTCCTGGCCGATTTTCCCGCAGACGAACAAACCGACGCGGTCGTTTCGTTGGACCAGGCGCTGGTGTCCGAAGGAATCCTCGCGGTCGTTCTGGCTGCGGAGGAATTTGCCGACAAAGCCAGGACGACTTTGAATAATCCAGATTCGGACGCGCCCACCTCGGGGGACCCGGACCCGGTCAATGATGGA
>JBMOHI010000162.1:0-5356 GCA_049317925.1 Terrimicrobiaceae bacterium | reverse complement strand
CCAACAAAATCCTCGACCGCGCCGGCCTGCCCGCCATTCCGGAAAAAGCCGGCGAACTGGAGTGCTACGCGTGGACCGGCCTTGGCACCGGGATCTACACGACCTTCGTCCTGAAGAAACCCGCCTTCACTTCGTACCTCGCTTCTTTTCCCGCCGGCCTCGCCGAAGCCAGCCCCATCCCCCGCAATCTCCTCGCCCCGCCCAACCCCGCCGCGCCCTGGTTCACCCCGGAAACCATCGACAACGGCAGCGTCCTCTATCGCGGCCGCATCGCGAATGCCGCCCCGGAAATTTTCCGCGTCTACGTCGATGTAGCTAACCTGCGCGTGTTTCTCTATTACACGTGGAACAACAAGCGAACGTATCCCTGATACGATTCCCGTCCTGATTGTCCCCCGGCGTTCGCACGCTTCCCAGTCTGCGGGTGGCGCAAACATACCAGCGCGGCGAGATTTTCCGCCCCGGTGCAGGCGCAGGGAACAGCGCGAGACTTTTTCGTAGCCGACTTCGCCAGGAACGGTACAGTTCCGAGGACGTCACCGCTCGAGCTAATGTCAACCGGCAAAGTTTCCCGCAAGGGCCTCATCTATTCCGCCTTTGAAGGGATCGGCGACCTCTGCATCAAGGGGATCCGGCTTTGGAGAATTCTGCGTTCCCGCCGGTCCCGCAGAATTCATGCTCATCGCAAGAAGGTAAGCCAACGCGAGGGGGCCCTGGAGAAGAAGCGCGAGGAATGGGAAGCGCGGCAGCAGCGGCGCAAGAAGGGTAAGCCCCGCCCCAAACCCGGGCCGGGCACTTTCCTCAGATTGGAACGCTTTCGTCTGCACCATTTCCATCGTCAGACGTCGCTCCGCCTGCTGCTGGTTTTTTACCTCGTCCCCGCCGCCATCGTTTCATTGATTGTCGGCTCTCTTTTTATCTTCTCGCAGGCCAAGCCCCGGGTTCACGCGGTCCCGCGTTCCCTTGCGACGGGAAAACCGGACTTAACAACACTGCAGAACGAAACCGCCCGGCTGCTGGCCGATAACCGGCTAGACGAAGCGCAAAAGAATCTTGATGCCTTGGACAAGCTGGCCCCGGGGACCTTTATCGTTCTGTCCCACCATGGAGCGATGTCCATGATGCGAAAGGATTATCCCGCCGCGCGGGACACATTTACCCGCGCCCTTGAGGTCAAGCCCGACAGCTACGTCACCCGCTACAATCTGGCCGAGGTCGAATTTCTCCTCAAAAACTACGCCGGGGCCGAACGCCTGTTCCAGCAGATGCACGAGATGAATCCCAAGGACGAGATTATCCTCTTCCGGCTTGCCCTCTGCGCCCTGATGCAAAGCAGCATCGAGAGATATGACCGCTACCTGGCAGAGTTCCCCCCTGGCGGACGCAGCCCCGCCCGGCAATACGCCATCGCCGCCCGCCTGCTTCAGGACCAGAAACCCGGCGAGGCAAACAAGCTCATCCAGCAGGCCCGCATCATTTTCGGCGATCAGACCAAGTTCTACGACACCACGTTCCGCGAAATGGGTCTGGTTAAGTGACGCCTGCCGATGCGGCCCTGGCCCCCGCCCGCCGGAGGAAGCCTCGATGTTACGAAACCGTAACCTTGAGCCACTTGTCCCCTCCCCGCAGCTGGCGAATTGTTCTTAAATGCGTCATTGCGGTTCATCCCGGCGCGGCTTTGATCATTCAAATCCGCCTTCCCGTCATTCTCCAAGGAATGCGGAATTTTTGCGTCCGGCAAGGCCCGCATCGCCCGGCACCACTCCAATCACCCCAACGGCTCGCTGAGTCCTGCCATTTCCATGATCTCTTCCACCATTGTTCTCTGCTGCCGCGGGCTGGCGAAAAGCCCGCTTCAACCGGGAAAATCCCAGCCGTAGAGCGGCGCCTCACGCATGCAGGCCCCGCGACCAGCGTCATGTGTTCGCCCGGCAAGGCGGCCATCCTCCCGGATTGCCCTCCTTTTGCTGGGTGCCATGCTGCTTGCCCCCGCCAGCCGGGGTGGTGACATCCTGCGCGGCGGCGCCACGGTGGACCGCAACCGCAAGAACGCCGACGCCCGGGGCCGAGCCGGTGCGGAAACGGCCGACATCGCCAAAACCGCCGCCCGTGACCGCCTGGCGCGCACGACTGAGGCGATCAACGCCGTCCGGCGCATGCAGCAAGGGGCCCCCGCCTCCAGTGTCAACATCCCCGATGGACTCACTCCCGGGGGCCTGCAACGAGCCACCGGCCTCAACGCCCGCTGGGACGGAGCCCTCGACCCGGTGCAAAACGGCAGCACCGTCGGCATCAAGCAGACCAAATCCCAGGCCATCCTGCACTGGGAGACCTTCAACGTGGGCCGAAACACCACCCTGCAATTCGATCAGAGCGACGGCAAGGCAGACTCCGGCAAATGGATCGCGTTCAACAAGGTCTTCGACCCCAAGGGCGTTCCCTCGCAGATCCTCGGTTCCATCAAGGCCGACGGACAGGTGTACATCCTCAATCAGAACGGCATCATTTTCGGTGCCGGCAGCCAGATCAACACCCGCACGCTGGTGGCCTCATCGATTCCGATCAATGACAACCTGATCGAGCGCGGCCTGCTGAATCAGGCCACCGGCGATGCGCAGTTTCTCTTCTCCACCCAAGCCCAGGCAGGATCCGTTCCCCCTGCCGTTCCAGCAGGATTCGTGTACGGGGATGTCAACGTGGCAGCCGGGGCCACTCTCTCCACTCCCGTTTCGGCCGAGGGCAGCGGCGGGCGAATCGTTCTCGCGGGCGCCAATGTGTCCAACGCGGGCAAAATTGCCACTCCCGCTGGACAGACCATCCTGGCGGCCGGCCTGCAAATCGGTTTCGACGCGCATTCCGCCGCGGATCCCAGCTTGCGAGGGTTGGATGTCTTCATTGGCGACGTCGGACAATACGGCGGAAAGGCCGTTAATAGCGGCTTGATCGAGATTTACAACGGCAGCCTTGTAATGGCTGGCCGACGCATCGAACAGAACGGCGCGGTGGACAGCAACACGTCGGTGACCCTGAACGGTCGCATTGATCTTTTGGCGAATTACAATGCCGTGCCGAACACCAACTACAATCCGGCCAACGTTGGTTTCGAGCCGGCCTTTCTGCACCGGACCAGTGGAGTCGTGACGCTCGGATTGGGCAGTGCCACCCGGATCCTTCCTGATACCTCGCTCAAAGACACCACGGTGGGTGAAGAGCTTCCGATTCGCTCCCAAGTGAATATCCAAGGCCAGACCGTCTACTTTAACCAAGATTCCATGCTCCTCGCACCCAATGCTACGGTCTCGATCAGAGCCGGCCAATGGAGTCCCGTAACAACCACTGTAACCGACGGAATCACAAGAGGAGCCCGGGTCCTGGAAGAATTCGTTTATACCGCCGGACAAGTCTATCTTGATGCAGGTTCCTTCATCGATGCGTCAGGCACGCCGGATGTTTTCGTCCCTCTCTCTCAGAGCATCCTGGAAGTTCAACTCCGGGGCAACGAATTGGCCGTCGCGCCCCTCCAACGCACCGGAGATATTCGCGGCCAGACGCTTACCATCGATATCCGCCGCACGGGAAGCTATCAGGGCCGACAATGGATCGGCACACCTCTGGGAGACGCCTCTGGCTTTGCCAACATCATCGAACGCAACGCCAGCCAGCTCACCACCGCGGGCGGATCTGTCACCATCCAGGCCGGGCAGTCGGTCATCGCGCAGAAGGGCTCGATCATTGATGTCTCAGGCGGATACTTCTCCAACCAAGGGGGAAAAGTTAAAACCACCCGCCTTCGCTATGGAGCGCATTTGATCGATATTGCTGAGGCCACACCGGATCGGCTTTATGACGGAGTCTATGAGCCAGAATCGATCGAGATCTCTCAAAAATGGGGGCTTTCGAAGACCTTTGCCCACACCCTTGCCCCCACGGGAGCCCACACGCAGCCGGATTACGTTTCCGGCGCGGCCGGTGGCAACCTGGAAATCACCGCTCCCGGCATGGCCCTCGACGGCGAACTTCTGGGACGAACCGTCATCGGCCCGCGCCAGTTGCGCAAGGATACTGTAACGAGCGAGCTACCGGAACTCTCCTCGCTGCGGCTTTCCTTCACCGGTCAGAAGCAGGTTCTGAATACAGGCGGCGAGCTGGCGATCGTGACGCACTCTCCCACTCCGCCGAAAATCACCCTCGGGCAAGCGGTCAAACTCCCGTTGGCCGCCCCTTTCCGGGAGGGTTCACGTTTCCCGCTAAGCGAAGATCGCCGCAAAGGTTTTGCCCTGCCCTCCGACTTCTTCGCAGTGACAGGCTTCGGTTCCCTCGAAATTGAAAACAGTGAGGGTGATTTTGAGGTGACGCGGGGCTCGGATATCCAATTGCCCGCCACGGGGTCGCTGGTTGTGACCGGCCGCAACATCACAATTGAGGGAAACGTCCGGGCTCCGGCGGGCACGCTGACGTTCACCGCCTACAATCTGCCTCCTTACCAGACTCCCATCGATCAGTTGGTTGACCCGAACCCCCCGGTCAGCGATGAATCCCAGGGGACCGTGGCACTGTCCGAAACGGCGGTTCTGGATGTCTCGGGCTTGTTGGTCGATGATCGCCACAGTGCCCCGGTCAATCCTGATCAGCCTCCCATCGTGACCCAGGGCGGCGACATCACCCTCGAAGGCTACAATATTTCCCTTCCGGAGGGCAGCCGCTTGGATGCCTCCGGAGGAGTTGCGGTGGATGTGCAGGGTGGTTATGCCTACGGGGACGGCGGATCGATCACGATCAAGGCCGGGCAGGATCCGAACTACCGGTCGGTGCTGGGCGGCAAGCTGGAACTTTTGGGCGAACTCCGCGGGTATTCGGGTGCCACGGGAGGATCGCTGGCCATCAAGGCGCCGCTTATTCAAGTGGGAGGCAGCCCGCTTCACCCGGACACCTTGTTGCTGCAACCGGAGTTTTTCAGCCGGGGTGGATTCAGCGA
Organism: Terrimicrobiaceae bacterium; assembly: GCA_049317925.1. Classification (GTDB taxonomy): domain Bacteria; phylum Verrucomicrobiota; class Verrucomicrobiia; order Chthoniobacterales; family Terrimicrobiaceae; genus CAMASH01. The sequence continues at coordinate 381 of JBMOHI010000162.1, read as the reverse complement.
GTTTAACCTGACCGGCATAGGCGGGGCCGTTGAGGGGCCGTTCGTGCCCGATCCGAACGACCCGGACGCACCGACCCCCTATCTCCCCGCCGTTTACATTGCGCCCGGCACCGTGATTGAACCGCAGGTGGAAGGCCTCGCTTACGTTCCCTTCGGCCCCGGCGGCCAGAGCGCGGGGCTTCGCCGGATTACGCGGCCGCAGGGGGTGCGACCGGCGGTCTCGCTAGGCTTTTTTGCCGACAGCGTGCGCAACGATTTCGCCGACCTCGACGAACTCGGAAATGTGATCCTGCCGGGCGACCTGCTGCTCCGCCGTGGAGATATTGTGATGTCAGAAGGAGCGCGGATCACGACGGAGCCCGGCGGAAGCGTGGTCTTCGA
>JBMOHI010000161.1:0-5359 GCA_049317925.1 Terrimicrobiaceae bacterium | reverse complement strand
CGGTTTCGAGGAGGCGCTCAAAGGGTAACATGGGCGATGTGCTGGGCTGGATGGTTACGGTGTGGCAGGAACCCCAAAGCGGATAGGTATCGACGCTGCGACCACTGGCCCACGACCAGGCATAGGGAAAAACCTTCTCGTCCCACCGGATACCAAAACCGAGTTTCCGCGATCCGTTCCAGACGCAGCCCCACCCGGTGGGGAAATCGGTGAGATGCACGACATGCTCGGAGTCGCTACCCTCTTCGGGCACGCGGCTGCAATCGCGCATGGCGCCACTTTGCTCGGGAACCTTGGGCCACGCTCCGCGGTAAGAAGGCTGGAGCTGCCCCAGCTCCGGACGGTCGGAAGGGGGAGTCAGAACGGTGCGGGCCGGCGTCACGACCTCGGCTCCCTCGATGAGTGGTCCGCCGAAGCCAGGATGGTGAAGCCAGGCTGCGGGCAGGCGGGTCGCCGACCGGTTGGTGAGTCGTTCGCTCCAGCGCACAAAGGGTTCGCCCGTGCGAAGCTCCATCTCACGGGTGACCATCCAGGGAGTGCGAACGCCCTTGCCAATGAGGCGGACAAGCACGCGCTCGGCTGATTCCTCCAACACTTCAGCCGACCAAGGCACAGTAAGCAACTCACCGTGGCAGCCAATCGGCGCACCGTAATAGTCCGCAGGAAAAAAACCGTTGGGCAGTGAGGCAAACCAGCCTCCGTGGAAGATGTCATAAAACTCACTGCGTCCGCGATGGGGTTGGTCCAGCGCACGCGGCCGCGGAGGCCAGCATTGCGGGTTCTTCCAAAGCACATCGATGTCGGTTGCCTTGTCCCGGAATTCGAGCAGGTCGGCTCCGTGGCCCGGCCAGATCACAATCCGCGCAAGCTCGTTCTCAATGGCCAGCAGGTCGAGTCCCTCCCAGGCAATGTGCGTCGCTCTCGGACCATGACTGATCATGCGGGAACGCGTTGATTCGTGGAGGGGCGTCCTCATTTCGCCCGCTCTTCGTTTTCTGTCTCCCAGGCATTTGCATTTCGGGAAAAAGCAAGGTTGGACCGCTGAAGCGTCTCAGCGGAACTGGTCCTTTTCAATAGTTCGGCTACCGAGGTGGTGAGCGGCGTGTTTCGCTTGGCGCGGTCGTAGGGTTGTTCGGATCTAGGCAAGGTGTAGGCCATGGCCTTTGGTTCAGATGGACTCAAAAAAGCGCCCCCAAGCTTTGCTTCGGGGCGCTTGATGGTGATCTGCTTGGGAGGCAGAGGTTCTAGAATCGCGCGCGGCGGCGGAAGGCGACGAACGATCCGATTCCCCCGACAAGCAGCATTGCGAAGGTCGATGGCTCGGGAACGACGTAGTTCTGAAGGTCAGAGGCGCTGAACCCGCCTTCGGCGAAGGTGAAGAGGCGGGCCTCGTCGATCGTTCCGGTGTAGTATAGGTCTACATTCGAAGCCCGAAAGCCCAAGCTGAAATTGGCCCCCGCAGCAGTGATGCCTCCGAAGTTAGCAGAGGCCACTTGGGTGAAGTCATAGTAGAAGAGGTTACTACCATTGTCGTTCACGTAAGCGATGTTGTGAACGGCTCCCCCAGCGTCTACCGTAATCCCGCTGTCAAGAATACCTAAACCCACAACCTCCGCAAAATACCGGTAGCCTGCAGAAAATCCCACATCCGTCCCATTGGCCGTAAACAAGTTCCAACCATTACTAACGCCTCCGTTGGAAGCGATGACTTGGATTCCGGTGGTGTTGTTTGGACGCACGTAGGTCTGAAATCCGAAGTTGGCAGTCCCGGCATTGATGGCGCTGGTGTAGTAGCCAACGTCACCGGTGGGAATAAGTGCCACGGAGCTGCCAGCCGGCAGCCCGCCGACACCAGCATAGGCAGCGCTGCTCCCGTAGTATGCCGTCCCTGTGATCGGCCCTCCAGTGCCATACTGGCTTAAATTGTAGTTGCCCGTGTAATCAACAGCGGTGGTATTCGCAGTCCCAAGCTCGCCAGGGACGACGTTAAAATTGGGAACAGGGGTGTCATTTTCGCCTCCGCGCCAGTAACCAATGGTCACGACGGCTGCATTTGCCGGAATGTTTACGAGTGCCGCAAGGCAGGCACCCAACAGTGTGGATTTGAGCAAGTGTTTCTTCATGGTTGTTTTGAACTGGTTATCCAGACTTCCGTCCGGATGAGTGACTTCTCCGGAACGAAGGAATGAGTTTTGATTACTCCAAAAACCATGGCATAGACTTTTGCTGGAATCTTCCGGCGTTCCGGCTAATTATTCCAGAATAATGACATCATGATTGAGCCTCTCCCCTTCAAACCCAATACAGAGTATACGCACTTCGGCTTCTCCTCGATCAGTCGCCCGCAGGCCCCGGTCAATCGCTTGCACCGGCACGATGAAATCGAGCTGGGCATTCTGGAAAATGGCAGCGTTGATGCCATTATCGGTCGCAATCGCTGCCTCATTCCGCCCGCCCGTTTTGTTGTGTTCTGGGCCTCGCAGCCGCATGGTCCGCTCAAAGTGACCCCTGGTGCGATTGCTCATGTCGTGCACGTGCCGCTTCCTTTTGTGACGGAAGCCGGCCTCCCGCCCGTCTTTCTCAAAAGACTTTTGGAGGGCGAGGTCATTTTCACTGCGGAAGGAAGCGACAAAGACCTGCCCGATGTGCTGCTGGTGAAACATTGGGTTTCTCTGCTTGCCGAAGGGAGCCAGATTAGTAGGCAGGCCGTTCTGCACGAAGTTATCGCACGCCTCCTGCGCATGGCGAACGAACCGGTTCCATCCGGACCTGTTCGGATGCCCGCGAAGGAGCCGCATCTGACCTCGGACGTCAATCAGCGCCACTTCCTCAGCATCATGAAGCTCCTTGCCGAGCGATGCTCCGAACCATGGACGGTCGCGCAAATCGCCGCAGAGGTCGGACTGAACCCTTCCTACGCCATGCGCCTTTTTCGGGAAGTGGGGGGAATCACCATTGGTGCCTGCCTGACGCAGCAGCGCATCGCCCTTGCGCAACGCTTGCTTTATACGACCGATGCCAAGACTCTCGACATCGCCTTCGACTGCGGGTTTTCCAGCGTGAGCTCCTTTTACGAGATGTTCAGTCGCACCTGTGGACTTTCCCCGGGGAAATACCGCCGCGCGGCTCGCGGGCGTTGATGCATCATGCAAGTTTTTGGTCGCCGAAGGCGAGTCCGTCCCCGGCCCCGTGCCGGAAATCGGCAATACGAACAGCCGCTACAAATTTCCGATCGGAGCCCGACGCTTCGTCAACAACTGGAATGCCGAAGGTCCCGCCCACCACTGCGCGGTTGGAGTCGGCCGCCTTGCCGCGAAGATCGAGAAACTCGGGCGCCTGCTCGGCATGGAGACGGCCTGCATTTGCTGATTTTGGAGCATGGGTGTGATCGCGTGATACACACGAGGCGGGTGAATTGTAAAAATAGCGCCCCGAAGACTGGCTTCGCGGCGCTATTTTGAATCTCGTTGACTCCGATCGGACTTTAGGACCTACGCCCGCACTCGCATGCGTCGAACAGCTGTCAGGGTAATCAGCCCGCCAACGACCAAAAATGCTACTGTCGATGGCTCGGGAACGGTCACGACATCGATGTTCACATTGCTGATGTTGCCAGCAACGTAATCACCCGGATTTCCAGCCGTGTAAAAGCGAAGCGCCAGTCCCGAGGTGGCGGTGGCGTTCGTCAGGGCAAATTGGAACGCAGAGGTTAGGTCGGTCGAGCCGCTGCCATTATTGTTCTGGCCGGAGGTGATCGCAGAAACAGCTCCTCCATACATGGGAATCGTATTCCATGTTGTGAAGTCGGAATTCACAACATCAATGCCCAAAGCGGTACCGCCCCAGATCGCACTCCCGGTCCAGTTGACTGTTGCGGAAACAACGTCTCCGGCTGTTATCCCGAGCGAAAAAAGATCAAACTGCCAGATCGTGCGGTATTCCTGGTTAATGCCACCCGAGCCCGGTGAATCGCCGATCAAGCCGGTCAGTGTGTTACCATTAGGGATGATATTATCCGGCCCGCTAATTCCAACATTGGCACCGTAGGAGTCGAATCGGGCTTCGCTATATGGGGTGACGTTTATGGTGGCGGCATTCGCGATGGTGCCGGTGATTCCCAAGAGCAGGGAGGCTATGGAAAGGATTTTTGTTATGTTCATGATAGTGAGTTAACTCTGTTGTTGCCCGACAGTGGCTTGCTGCTAGATCGACTCAAGCATTGCAGGGTGGGCGTATCAAGTGGTTTGGGGTAATTTTTTATGCACAAGTTGCATTTCGCATCTTTACGGAATGCAAGTTGTGCATGCAGTTGCTGGTCGTAAATCCTTTGCCCGGATCCGGAATCTGAATAGTTAAGTCTAAGTCATGCATGGTTTACTTCAGCAAACTGGAATTCCGTTTGTCCGCTTTGGCCCTTCTGGCGAAAGGGAGTTGGATTTCGCGCGATTTGTCCTCATGAGAGGATTCACCCTGATCGAGTTGCTAGTCGTGATAGCAATTACAACTGTATTGATGGCTATGCTGCTGCCGGTCGTGGGGAGAATGCGGATTGAGGGGCAGGCGGCTGTTTGCGCGGGGAACCTTAGGCAAATCGCCAGTGGCGCCCAGCTCTATACGGGCGAACACTCCATGCGTCTTCCGGGAAACCCCAACGTCCCCAATGGCAGTGTTGTTGGTTGGAACACAAGTCCGGATACTTGGCCCTCGGAAATCCTCCCATATTCGGGCGGCGATCCCCGGATCTTCGTCAGTCCGGGCCTGCCGAAGTTTCGTAACCCGGGCTGGCCGCAATACGCTGACCAGTTAACCCCCGCATTGCCCGGTAGCTCGTATTTTCTCAATGGACAGGTCAGTCACCGACCGCTCGGTTCCCTTCCTGCGCCTTCTAAAATCGTCATGCTCTGGACGGGGCAAGCGACGTCAATCTGCGCCCAGCGCTACCCCACATTCACGGCGGGCGGGGATTGGGACGCCGTGAGCCCGATGAAGTGGGAAACCGTTCCCTACAACGGTCGAATGAACTGGCTTTTCGCGGACGGGCACGTCGAGAGGGGTAAACCCGCAGACTATTACCTGCCGGAGAAATTCGCCCAGGGTCAGAACTGGGACTGGAGGGATGCCGCCGGCATTGTGTACTAGACAGAATCTGGATCGTGGGGCGGAGTTTGGAAGCCTTTCCATCAGGTAGATGATTTTTTGCGGCGGACCTTGGGCCGTCCGACTCCTTTCTGCGAACGGCGAGAAGGCATGGTGGGACCAGCGATCCATGCGCCGTCGACGCAGATCGACCTTGCGACAGCGGGTGGGCCAAATTCGCTATTGTGGAGGCGTTGAATCACCAAATCCACCGCAGAGGCCC
>JBMOHI010000160.1:0-5373 GCA_049317925.1 Terrimicrobiaceae bacterium | reverse complement strand
GCGACGTGCCAAAAATCATTGGCAAGGGCGGCCACACCATTCAGGCTCTGCGCACTTTGTTGAACGCCTCGGCCGAACGTCACGGCATCAAAGCCAACTTGGAAATTGTTGAATGAAAATCCCGGTTTTAAGACTCCTCGCCCTCGGCCTGGTCTCCGCCTGTCTGGCGGGCGTCGGATGCGAGATGCACCCTCCTTCGGAGACCATCGCAGGTTATGCCGAGAAGGAGACAACCAAGCAGACCATCGAAAAACAAGAGTCCATGATTCCGGAGGGGGCCAATACGAATGCTCCCGCCTTTTTTCCGGATCGCCGCTAGGTGTGCGTCCCGCCCGCCGTGCCCTGCATCCCGCAGGGGGTTCGACTGGCATTTTCTGTGGGATCCGGCGGCCCCGGGGAGAATGCCAATTTCTCTCCCACCCTTGCCCCGTCAACGGCTTTGCCGTAACTAGTCCCATCACATGAAAAAAATTCTCTTCGTGGCCCTGGCTGTATTGATTGTGCTCGCGGGATCATTCCTCTGGATCCGGCGCAGCATGGGAGTCACAGACGCGGCGCTGTTGCTGCCGGCCGAGACAGTCATGATGGCCAGCCTGCCCGACCTGCCTCGCTCCCTCTTTCGCTGGCCCCAGACCACCCTGGCCAAAATCGGCGCAGAACCCGAGATGAAGGCCTTTCTCGAACAACCCTTCCAATACCTCACAAAACAACAGGGAGGCGATGAGGCTTCCGGTGTTCTTTTGAGCCTCAAGCCCGGACGCATTTTTGCCGCAGCGGTTTCCGTCTCAACCAATGACGCGGCGACATTGATTGGATTCCAGTATTGGGGCGGAAAAATCGCCCATGACGCGGCGATGGCACGGCTGCGGGAACAATTGGCCCAAGGCTCGCCGGTTCCGGAATTGACCCGCGAAACATATCAGGGCGACGAGATTTCCTCGGCCGCGCAAATGGGGGTGACCCTTTACAATGCCAGCCATGGCCAGTGGGGGTTTCTGTCCAACAATCTGGCCACCCTTAAGGACACACTGGATCGCGCGGCGGGCCGCAAGAAGGACGGATCGCTGGCCGCCAGCGAACGCTACAAGCAGGTCCATGGTCACGTACTAAAGGACCCCGACTTTTTCTTTTACTTCCAGCCCCAGGCCGTTTTGGAATCGCTGCTTGCGATCGGCCAGAACATGGGCGCACAGGCCATTCCCCAGCAAATCGAGCAGGCCAAAAAAGTCGAGGCTATCGGTGCGGCCATCAAGATGGATGGCGCGGATCTGCGCGACAGTGTTTTCATTCTGCGGCCGTCACCCCCGGATGTCGGGAACCTGACTCATGCCGCCATGAAATTCACCACGAAGGACACCACCGCCTACTTCGACTTTGTGACGGATTTCCGCCAGATTTCCAGCCTCAGCGGCAACCCGGCCCTGGCCGGGCTGCAGAATTCTCCCACCGTTCAGGGCTCCCGGCTGCCGCAGTTGGTTCCCGAAGCTCTCGGACCCGAGTGCGCCGTTTCCCTTTTCTGGCCCGCCGGACAATTGAAACCCGAGGGTTTCCTGGCCGTTCAGGTCAAGGATGCCGCCAAGGCCGAGGAATGTGTGCAGGAAATTCTCGCCCAATTCCCCGAGACCAGCGTCAGCGACGAGGGCGGCATCCGCACCTACAGTTTTCCCGCGCTGCAAACCGCCTTTGCCAATCCGAGCGTGGCCCTGACGAAGGACTTTTTGCTCATCGGGCTCGATGCCGCGGACATCCCGCGCGCCCTGCAAGCCGCAACGGTCGATTCCCTCGAAAAATCCCCGGTCTTCGCCCCCGTGCTGCCGGCCTTCCGTTCCGCCAACGAGGTCTTTGGTTATGTGGACAGCAAGGTGCTCTTCGAGCGCGCCTTTCCCATGTTGCGCCAGGTCGCTGTTTTCGGTGCCGCCATGATGCCCGGCGTGTCGGACATCATCGACAGCTCGAAAATCCCCGAAACCGAAACCATCGCCCGGCATCTCTCCCCCATCGTCTATTCACAAACCCGCCTGCCCGACGGCTACCTCGTCGAATCCAGCGGCCCGATCACCATGAACCAGGCCATTATCCTCGGCGCGGTGGCGGGAAGCCCCTTCCTCAAACCTCCAGCCGCGGAATGACCGCCCGGTCCCAAACCGCCAGGCACAAATTTTGCATTGCAAGTTGGGCGGCAATGGTGCGTCTTTAGGCACACAAAATTTATGAAATCCTCGCCTTGGATTATCCTGACCGCAACCGCCCTGCTCACTGCGCTCGCCGCCTGCGAAGGCGAGAAACAAAATAGCAACTCGCGCACCGCGGGCCGCAACCGCTTCGGCGCCACTCCGAGTGCTACGCCGAACATGGCCACCGAATTTGCCACGCCGACCCCGGACGCCACTCCCAAGCCGGAGCCAACCGTTGATCTCAATGCCCCAACGCCCACGCCGACTCCTGACACGCTGGCCACGACGCCCGCGCGGGACATCTCCTACGGAACCCCTGTTCCCGGTAAACCCGGCTTCGTGACCAGCCCGCATGCGCCCTATGCCGGATACGTGGATGTCCGCGGATTCCCTCCCGGCACCGAGGTGAAGTGCCCTTACACCAGTAAAATCTTCCTGGTCCCCTGAGCACGGTCGCCATCCTTGGCCCCGGGTTGATTGGCGGATCTCTCGCGCTGGCCCTGCGCAAACGCAGGCCGGACTGGAAACTCAAGCTCTGGGCCAGATCCGCGGCCTCGGTGCAACGCGCGCGGGAAGTTTTTCCTGACGCCACCTCCGAAATTGCCGCTGCGGTCGAGGGCGCGGATCTCTGCGTCCTGTGCACCCCGATCAGCGCCTTGGCCGATCTCGCGGAAAAAATCGCTCCCCATCTCTCCGTTGATGCCGCCGTCACCGATGCGGGCAGTGTGAAATCGGGCGTCGTCCAGCGCGTGGAGCACATTCTCGGTGAACGCTTCGTCGGCTCGCACCCGATGGCGGGCTCGGAGAAAAGCGGTCTCGAGGCCGCCCAGGAAGATCTTTTCGAGGGCGCCGCCTGCATCCTCACCCCCACTCCCCGCTCCCTACCCCCTGCTCTGGCCGCCATCCGCCAACTCTGGGAAATCGTCGGCTGTCGGGTTGTGGAAATGTCCGCCTCCAAACATGATCAAGCCATTGCCCGCGTCAGCCATCTGCCTCATGCCGTGGCGGCTGCTTTGGTCAATGCCATCAGCCTGCGTTTGCCCGAGGCCACAGCCCTGGCCGGAGGCGGATACCGCGACAGCACCCGCATCGCCGCCAGCCCGTCCGCGCTGTGGCGGGAGATTTTTTTGGAGAACAAGGACGAAGTGCTGGCGGGCCTGGACGATTTCTCCACCATGATTGAAGATTTGAAACAGTTGATCCGCTCCGGCGACGACACCGCGCTCGAGGCCTTTCTCGCCCGCGCCCGGGAAACCCGCGAACGCCTTTCATGAAAGCCGCTCCCTTCCGCGTCAAACGCGCACCGGTATTGGAAACCGAGATCACCGTGCCGGGCGACAAAAGCGTTTCCCACCGCGCCATCATGCTGGCCGCGCTTTCCAACGGCGTCTGCAAGATCACCAATTTCCTGGAAGGCGAGGATTGCCTCAGCACAGCCGCGGCATTCCGGCAACTCGGCGTCACCATCGAGCAACCGGAACCGGGCACGCTTGTCGTTTACGGCACGCGCGGAGTCCTGACCGCCCCGCAAAGCCCGATCGACTGCGGAAACTCCGGCACGACCATGCGTCTGATGTCCGGAATTCTCGCCGCCCAACCCTTCACTGCCGAACTCACCGGCGACGCCTCGCTGCAAGGCCGCCCCATGCGCCGCGTGGTCGAACCGCTCACGCAAATGGGCGCGAAAATCCGCACGGCCGGAGCCAAGGACACGCCCCCGCTCATCATCGAAGGCGGCCCTTTGAAGGCCATCACCTACCGCACGCCTGTGGCCAGCGCCCAGGTCAAGAGCGCGATTCTGCTGGCCGGCCTTTTCGCCGAAGGCGTCACCACCGTCATCGAACCGTCCCCCAGCCGCGATCACACCGAGCGCATGCTGGAATATTTTCTGGTCAAACTCGAAACCGAACACGCCAAAGCCGGCGACCCGACGAAGGAATGCCGGATCAGCCTGCAGGGACGCCAGCAAATCGAGTCGCGGGATTTTTCCGTGCCGGGGGACATCTCCAGCGCGGCCTTCTGGCTCGTCGCGGCCGCGGCCCAGCCGGGTTCGCGTTTGTTGATCAAAAACGTCGGACTCAACCCGACCCGCACCGGCATCATCGGGGTGCTCATCCGCATGGGCGCACGGATCCGCGAGGTGGTCGAGGTCGTGGCTCAAGGGGAGCCCTGCGGCGTGATTGACATCTGGGGCGGACGACTGCGCGGCACGGTGATTGCCGGCGACGAGATCCCCAACGTAATCGACGAAATTCCCATCCTCGCCGTGGCCGGTGCCCTGGCCGAGGGCGAAACGATCATTCGCGACGCGAAGGAACTCCGGGTCAAGGAAACCGACCGCATCGCCGCCATCGCCTCCAACCTCCGTCTGATGGGCGTGCCGGTGGAGGAGTTTGAGGACGGCATGAAAATCACCGGCGGACAAAAACTCAAGGGAGCCAAGCTACCGAGCTACGGCGATCACCGCATTGCCATGGCCTTCGCCATCGCGGGCCTGCATGCCTCGGGCGAAACCGTGATCGAGAACACGGCCTGCGTGCAAACCTCGTATCCGGGTTTTGAAAGCACCCTCACCGACATTCTCGAACGCAACAGCTCACGCCAAAAACGCACCCCGGTGATTTCCTCGCTTGATTCCCGGCGCCGCCGCGGAAAATCTGCCAAAAAATGAAAACGGTCATCGCCATCGACGGTCCCGCCGCCTCCGGCAAAAGCAGCGTTGCCCGCGAACTGGCTGGCCGGCTCCAATATGCCTATGTGAATTCCGGCGCCTTTTATCGCGGGATCACCTGGTGGATTCTGCATACGCAGACCGACCCCGGCTCGGCGGACGAAGTCGCCGCCGTCATCACCCGGACAAAACTCGAATCCGGTTATCAGGATCACGATGCCTATCTGCTCCTGGACGGCAGGGACGCCACGCCGAATCTGCGCGATGATGAAGTGAACCGCAACGTCTCGGTCGTTTCCCGGGTCCCCGCCGTCCGCGAATGCCTCATGGCCCACCTGCACAAACTGGCAGAGGAAAGCGACATCGTGATGGAAGGCCGCGACATCGGCTCGGTTGTCTTTCCCGACACGCCTTATAAGTTTTACATCGACGCCTCGCCCGAGGTGCGCAAACAGCGCCGTCAAGCTCAAGGCCAGACGGACGAAATCGCCCTGCGCGACCGCATTGATTCCTCCCGCCCCAACGCCC
>JBMOHI010000159.1:0-5393 GCA_049317925.1 Terrimicrobiaceae bacterium | reverse complement strand
TCCTTCCTCCATGAAGCAGTTGGATGCGGTCGCCTCCGGGCCATTTCGTTCTGCCCAGGGCTTTATCGGTCCAGAGATGGTCGAAGAGAATGCCCGCGGCACCTTTCGGGAGCGTTTCGGCGAGATTGGCCAATTCGGTTTCCTGGGCCCGTGAGGTCGCAAATGTGGGGGCGGTCCCGGCGGCTTCCTGCCGGACCAGCGAACGCGACGAGAGCAGAATCAGTGGACTGCCATTGGCCGAGCACACCTCTGAGATGCCATCGAGAATTTCCTGATAGAGGCGGCTCCACTGCCAAAGTTCGCGGCCTATGAAACACACCGGCGCCCCGCGCAGGGCGTTCCTCTGCGCGGAGACAGGAAAAAACCGTCCGGCCGGGCTCTGCCAGACGAGCCCCTCCGCCGTCATGTCACGCAGGATGCGGAAGATGGTGGAGGGGTGCAGGTGAAAATTCTGCCCCAAAATCCCCAGCGGGGGAAGACAGGCATTCTTGGGGAGGGACTCGATCAGATGGAGCAGTTTTGCCCGGGCCTCGCGGGCGAGAATCGTAGGTTTGCGAGGCACGGGACGATTGGTTCTTCCGAAAGCGTCCTATTTGCAACAATAAAGTGTTTTGCGTGTTTCCGTATGCAGACAAAATTCTAAACAGACTGAAGTAACCCCTTCGGGTTCTGGCTCGGCCTCGGCGCAGCGGTCATAGTGGAAGAACGGGATTTCAAAAGCTGAGCCGCCCGCCCTACCGCCGCCAAACAGGGGCTTCTATTTGCAATAAATATTCGATTTGCACAACGCCATTTTCAGGCAGGATAGCTTCGAAATGGCAAAGACGCTTCTGGTTCTGGCAGCAGGGATGGGAAGCCGATACGGGGGGCTGAAACAGCTCGATCCGGTCGGGCCATCCGGAGAGGTGGTGCTGGATTATTCTGTCCACGACGCCCTCTGGGCTGGCTTTGAGAAAGTGGTTTTTGTCATCCGACGGGATTTTGAGGAAGCCTTTCGCGAAACGGTCTTGAAACGGTATGAAGGTCACGCGGAAGTGGACCTCGCCTTTCAGGAACTGGGGGATTTGCCGGAAGGATATGCGCCGCCGGCAGCGCGGGAGAAACCCTGGGGAACGGGTCAGGCCATCTGGGCCGCGAGGCATGTGGTGGACGGTCCCTTTCTCGTGGTGAACGCTGATGACTTTTACGGATTGGAAGCCTTTTCGATTATGGCGGGATTTTTGGACGGTTCCTCGGAAGGACTCCGCATGGGCATGGTGGCTTATCTCTTGCGTAATACCCTCTCCGATCACGGGTTTGTCTCGCGGGGGATTTGTGAAGTGACAACGGACAACCTGTTGAAACGCGTTGAAGAGCACACGGGCATCGTTCGGCGGGACGGCCTGATCCGGGGAACCGATACGCGAGGAATTGTCCAGGACCTCACCGGCAGCGAGCCGGTCTCGATGAACTTCTGGGGGTTCACGCCGGAGATCTTTCCTCATTTGGAAAGCTTGTTTTCGCAGTTTCTCGACCTGGGGGGGAACGAGAACCCGAAGTCGGAGTTCTATATCCCGAGCGCGGTGAGTCAAATCATCGCCTCGGGTGCGGCTCCGGCTTCGGTGCTCTCCTCCAGCGGTCGCTGGTTCGGCGTCACGTATCGCGAGGATCGCGAGGCGGTCGCCAACGCGTTAAGCCAGATGGTCAAAGACCGGCTTTATCCGACACCCCTTTGGAAACATCTTCTATGAATTCTCCCATCGCAGAAATCGTCAGGGGGTTTCCCATCTACGGATCGTATCTGGAGAGCCGCCCGTATGGCGGCGGCCACATCAACGACACGTATGTGGCGGCCTTTAGCCAGTCCGGAACGCGCATTCGCTATATCTTTCAACGCATTAACGAGAAGGTTTTCAAGAACCCGGTGGCCCTGATGGAAAACGTCCTGCGGGTCACTGAAGAAGCGCGGGCCAAGCTGGTGCAGGCCGGGGTGCCGGACACCTCGCGGCGCACCTTGAAGGTCATCCCCTCCGTGGACGGCCTGCCTTATGTTCAGGACGCGGAGGGAAAATACTGGCGGTGCTATCTTTTCATTGAGGGTGCGCGAACCTACGACATCATCCAAAGCCCCCGGCAAGCCTTTCAAGCAGCGCGGGCGTTCGGGGAGTTTCAATCCCTCGTGGCGGACCTGCCGGGAGCACGGCTTCACGAAACGATTCCGAACTTTCACAACACGCGGTCTCGGTTTGACCGGCTCAATGAAGTGGTCGCGGCAGACCCGCGGGGCAGACTGAAGGAAGTTCCCTCCGAATGGGCGTTCGTGAAGGAGCGGGAATCCCTGGTGGATGTGCTGTTGGGTTTGCAGGCGAGGGGTGTCATCCCGGAACGCATTACGCACAATGATACCAAGCTAAATAACGTGATGATTGATGATGCGACCGAGACCGGGATTTGTGTCATTGATCTCGATACCGTGATGCCGGGTTTGGCGCTCTATGACTTCGGCGACATGGTCCGCACGGCCACCAGCCCAGCTCTTGAAGATGAAAAGGATCTTTCCAAGGTGCGTATGCAGCTGCCGATGTTCGAAGCCCTGGTGCGTGGTTACCTCTCGTCTGCGAGTTCATTCCTGAACGAAGCCGAGACAGGGCATCTCGCGTTCTCGGGCAAGCTCATCACTTTGGAAATCGGCATCCGGTTTTTGACCGACTACCTGGAAGGAGACGTCTATTTCAAAACCAAGCATCCCGATCACAACCTCGACCGTTGCCGGACGCAACTCGCGTTGGTGAAAAGCATCGAGCAGCAGGAAGAGGCGATGAACACGTTGGTCAGGGAATTGGCAAAATGAAGATTCTCGTTACCGGGGGTAGTGGCTTCATCGGAAGTCACGTCGTGGAGCACTATCAACAGCACGCCGAAGTGGTGGTCCTCGACAATTTCCGCACGGGAAAGAAGAGCAACCTGGACGGTCTGAGATGCCGGTTGGTGGAGGGCTCCATTGAGGACCGCGAGCTACTTGGGGAGATCATGAAGGACGTTGACTATGTCTTCCACCTGGCCGCGATGGTCAGCGTTCCCGAATCCATGTCCAAGCCTGCGGAAACCGTCCGTCTCAATGTTCATGGACTTTTGAATGTTTTGGATGCAGCCAGAGCGAATGGCGTGAGAAAGTTGGTTCTCGCCAGCTCGGCTGCGGTCTATGGCGAGAACCCGGTGCAACCGAAGGTGGAAACCATGACGCCTGACCCTCGAAGTCCTTATGCCATCACTAAGCTCGACGGGGAGTTCTACTGCGACCTCTACCGGCGAGAAGGCTGGCTGCAAACCGCGTGCCTGAGGTTCTTCAATGTCTTCGGTCCAAGGCAGGATCCAAACAGCGCTTACGCAGCGGCGGTTCCGATCTTTCTCGATCGCGCCCGCAACAATCAAGCGATCACCATTTACGGCGACGGGGGGCAAACGCGGGACTTCATCTATGTAAAAGACATCGTCGGCGCCTTGGCTTTTGCCGCCGAGACGCCAACAGTGAGCGGTGTGTTCAATGCGGGCTATGGCAACGCCATTACTATCCTCGAACTTGCGGAAGAGATCATCAGTCTGACCAGGTCACAATCGAAGTTGGATTTTCAGACGGCCCGGGCCGGGGACATCCGTCACTCGACCTCGAACCCCCAGAAGTTGGGTGCCGCTGGATGGTCGCCGAAGTTTGACGTTGCCTCCGGGCTGAAGCAGCTGATGGAAATGAACGCCCCCTCGCGACCGGTGAAGAAGAACGAACCAAAAGGGGCATTCAATACAAAAGAGGTCGTTTCGCCAGCACCGCGTTGAAGCCCAAGCTGGACACTCGAATGAACGCCTACTCTATGGTTCAGGACTGGTATGTCCCGGACCGCGAACCCGTGGAAAACGCGCTCGCTCGAACCACGCATCTGGGGATCGGTGCGCATCAGGACGATCTGGAGTTCATGGCTTTCCACGGGATAATCGAGTGTTTTCACTCCCAGGAAAAGTGGTTTGGAGGGATCATTTGCACGGATGGGACCGGCAGCACTCATCAAGGCCCCTATGCCAATATCACCACCGCGCACCTTGCGCAGATCCGTACCGAGGAACAAAAACAGGCGGCTAGTGTGGGTCGGTATTCATTTGTCGCCCAACTCGGTCTCCCGAGCGGCGACATTGGTCCGGGCAGGCGCGTCGTTGCGGATTTGGCAGATGTTCTCGCACAGATGCATCCCCGTGTGATCTACACGCATAGTCCCGCGGATAAACACCCGACGCATTTGCGCGTGCTCGTGGCGGTGTTGGAAGCTTTGAGACAAATCGAGCCGGCACATCGTCCGACCCGCCTGCTCGGCTGCGAAATGTGGAGGGGGCTTGATTGGATGCCGGATGTGGACAAGGTCGTTCTTGACGTGGGTGGCAAGGAACATCTGGCCGCCGCGCTGAATGGGGTTTTCGATTCACAGATCGCGGGTGGAAAACGCTATGACCTCGCCGTTGCAGGGCGACGCCGGGCCAACGCCACCCTTCTCGATTCCCACTCCGGCGATGCGCTTACCGAGGCTGCATTCGCCATGGATCTCGCACCTCTGATTGGGGCAAATACCAGCGATCTGGTCGATTTCACCCTCCAATACGTTGATCGTTTCCGGAACGACATTCACACGAAACTTCAGAACGCACTCGTGCAATAACCATGGAAATCATAATCAAGCCAGATGCCGAATCGGCTTCAACCCTGGCGGCAACACGCATCGCAAATGTAATTCGCCAGAAACCCGATGCGACTCTCGGACTAGCCACCGGCAGCACTCCCCTGTCACTCTACAAGGAGCTGATTCGCCAGCACCGCGAAGAGGGATTGGATTTTTCCCGGGTCAGGACATTTAACTTGGATGAATACCTCGGCTTGTCACCCAGCCATCCCGCTTCCTACCGCCACTTCATGTGGGAAAACTTTTTCCAGCACATTAATATCAGTCCTGCTCGGGCACATCTTCCCTCCGGGCTCGTAACTGGCAAGGACGTTCCCCTTCACTGCGAGAATTACGAAAAGGAAATCCGCCATGCAGGCGGGATCGACATTCAAGTTTTAGGTATCGGATCAGACGGCCACATCGGATTCAACGAGCCGGGTTCCTCGCTCGCCTCGAGGACGCGCATCAAGACGCTGACGCGCCGGACGCGCCAGGATAACACGAGGTTCTTCACCTCTGAGGATGACGTTCCACACCACGTCATCACGATGGGGATCGGTACAATCATGGAAAGCCGCAGCATCATTTTCCTGGCCTTCGGTGAGAACAAGGCCGAAGCAGTCGCTGGGGCGATTGAAGGACCCATCACCGCCAGCAACCCCGCCTCCATCCTGCAGATGCATTCCGAAGCGAAAGCCTTCCTCGATGAGG
>JBMOHI010000158.1:0-5399 GCA_049317925.1 Terrimicrobiaceae bacterium | reverse complement strand
GCGGCGTCCGTGGTGCGATGCTTGTCCGTGGCCCAGCCGCGCAGGTCCAGCGCCTGGATGTCGGCCAGCCCTTTTTCCCGCGCGCGCTTGAGCATGCTCTCGCGGAGCACCCCTTCGCAGATTCCGGGGAAAATGGTCAGAATTTGAATTTTCAAAGCGCGGCGTGTGATTTTCCATGAAACGCCTAGTCTTTGCCGCAAGCAAGTGTCCAAATCGCCTTCCAGCCGCCGCAAATCAAAAAAGTCCCCCGCCCGTCCGCGGCGGAGTTTCCGGGGATGGCTCATCCGCCTTGGCCTCAAGCTGGCCGTGCTCGGACTTCTGGTCTGGGCCGTAGTGGCGCTGGCATTTTATGCGTGGGCTCTGACCTTCGATCTCAAAAACATCAGCGACATGCCGCAGCGTTCAGCGGTGTTCGACAAGGACGGGAAATTCTACAGCCGCCTCTCCGGCGAGAACCGCATCGTCGTTCCCTTCGACAAAATCTCGAATGATTTTGTCAACGCCCTCCTCGCCCGCGAAGACACGCGGTTTTACTATCATCACGGCATTGATCCCATCGGCATCGCCCGCGCCATCGCGCGGAATTTCATTGCCGGAGGATTCCGTCAGGGCGCCAGCACCATCACCCAGCAGTTAGCCCGCAACAGCTTCCCCCTCGGCGGAAAAACCCTTGGCCGCAAAGTGATCGAGGCCGCCCTGGCCTACCGCATCGAAACCGAGCTTTCCAAAGAGGAAATCCTGGAAGCCTACATGAACCGCATTTACTTCGGCAGCGGCTACTACGGGGTGGAAACGGCCAGCCAGGCGTATTTCGGCAAGCCCGCCTCGCGCATGAATCTGCCCGAGGCCGCCATGCTGGCCGGACTCATCCGCAGTCCCAACCGGTTTTCCCCGCTGAACGATCTCCCGAAATCCCTGCGCGAACGCGACACGGTTCTCGGCCGCATGCGCAAACTCGATTTCATCACGGACGCCGAACTGGCATCCGCCCTCGCGTTCACCCCGGTCATCCCAGCCCGCACCCGCAGCGCTCCGCAGGAAAACTGGGCGATGGACTCGATCCTGCGCGAACTCGAACTCGTCATCGACCGCGATCCCTTCGACAACGGCGGACTGCAAATTTACACCACCATCGACGGGGATCTGCAGAACACCGCCGAGGCCAGCGTGCGCCGCCGCCTCGAGCAGGTCGAATCCTGGCCCGGCTTTCCCCACAAGCCGATGAAGGCGTTTTCCGTCGCAGACGTCGCCGCGGCCAATTCCATCCCCTACCTCGAAGGTGCGGCGCTGGCGATTGACAACAAAACCGGCGGCATCCGCGCCATCGTGGGCGGACGCGACTACGAGCGCAGCAAATTCAACCGGGCCCTCTTCGGCAACCGCCAGATCGGTTCCGCCGTGAAACCCTTCGTTTATGCCAAGGCGTTCGAAAACGGACTCAAACCCGGCGACCGCGTGAGCGATGCACGCATCCGTCCCGGCGAACTCCCGGCCGCCTACGGCGCTTACGACCCGGCAAATTCCGACAACACCTACCGCGGCGACCTACCTGCCGCCGACGGGCTCATCCTGTCCCGCAACACCATGAGCGTCCGCATCGGGGTGCGCGCCGGGCTCGACCAGATCGCGGACGCCGTTATCCGCGCCGGCCTGTCCGCCAATCCGCCGCGTCTGCCCGCCCTGTGCCTCGGTGCCTTCGAGGCCAGCCTGAAAGATCTGACCGCCAGTTACACCACCTTTGCCACCGGCGGGACCAAGCTGCAGCCCTATCTGATCCAACGCATCGCCGATGCCGAAGGCCGCACGCTCTTCAAGGCCACCCGCGGAAAACTTGCCGTGCTCAAGCCGGCCGCCGTGCAAATGACCACCGCGATTATGGAGCAGGTTCTCACCCGCGGC
The DNA here is from genome assembly GCA_049317925.1 of Terrimicrobiaceae bacterium. Lineage (GTDB taxonomy): Bacteria > Verrucomicrobiota > Verrucomicrobiia > Chthoniobacterales > Terrimicrobiaceae > CAMASH01. Next base: position 3,500 of record JBMOHI010000158.1, on the reverse strand, counting down.
ACCGGGGCCAAAGCCGGCCAATTTGGACTCCGTCATCGGGCCGCCGGAAAAACCGGCACCACCAACGATTATCAGGACGCCTGGTTTGTGGGGTTCGACGACCGCCTGACCTGCGGAGTCTGGGTCGGATTCGACAAGCCGAGAAAGATCATGCCCGGCGGCACCGGCGGCGAACTCGCCCTGCCGATCTGGGTCGATATCATCGAGAAGTCATCAGTCAATGGTCATTAGCCATTGGTAAAAGCCGGGGCCGGTAAGGGCCAATGACCGGTAACCAATGACCCGTGACCAGACTACGGCCTGCGCAACTTTTCCTGGGTGACAAACGATGCCCCGACGATGTCGAAAGCCCGCTGCGCCGGAATCACTTTGTTCGTCACGTAATCGAGATTCCCGTCACGTCCTATGAAGGCGATGCCGAACCGGTCTCCGGTTTTGAAATCGTACGAAGTGCGGGGTCCGTCGGCCGCGAGGACGAAGGGGATGTTCGAGCGAATGCGCCCCTGGGCCTGGGTGAAGGCCGCGATGAAGATCACTTTATTCGCCGCGTAGCGTTCATACATCTGCCGCAACTGGCCGAGTTGAGCACGGAAGGTCCGGTCCTGCGGCGACGGAGCCACGACGAGAATGACGGGCTGACCCTTGAACGCGCCAAGACCCTGCACCTTGCCGTTGGCATCGAGCCACGGGACATTCGGCGCTGGATTCACCACCAACGCGGGCAGCAGACCCGGCGCGAGCAAAAAACAAACAGCTATGAGCAAACGGTATTTCATCAGATTTTCATCAACTCGGCTTCCTTGGTCGCCACATGCTTGTCGATCTCCAGGACAAATTTGTCAGTCATTTTCTGCACGTCGGATTCCGTGTCGCGCAGCACATCCTCGGTCAATTCGCCTTCCTTGTGCAATTTTTTCGCCGCCTCGATGGCCTCGCGGCGGCAGGCCCGGATCCGCACGCGGGCTTCCTCGGCCAGATGTTTCACCGTCTTGGCCAGATCGCGGCGGCGTTCCTCGGAGAGTTCGGGGATGGGGATTCGGATGATCTTGCCGTCGACCACGGGATTGATACCCAACTTCGATTCGTTGATGGCCCGCTCGATATCCTTGACCGTCGAGGCGTCGAAGGGCTGGATAACCAGCAAGCGCGGCTCGGGCGCGGAGATGAGCGCGAGTTGCTTGAGTTTCATTGACGTGTCGTAGGCGTGGACGTCGAGAGTTTCCACCAGGGCCGGCGAGGCCTTGCCGGTGCGGATGGCGGAGAACTCATGCATCATGAATTGCACGGCTTTCTCCATGCTTTCCTCGGCATCGAAGAGCGCTTCTTCCAGACTCATACCTTCTCCTGTTTGTCCACCACGAGCGTGCCGACTTTTTCGCCCATGAGCGCACGGCGGATGTTTTTCGGTTTGTTCATGTCAAAAACGATGATCGGCATCTGATTGTCCATGCAAAGACTGAAGGCGGTCGAGTCCATCACTTGCAACCGTTTGGACAAGGCCTCGCTGTAGGTGATGGTGGTATATTTTTTCGCCTTGGGATTCTTCATCGGATCGCTGTCGTAGATCCCATCCACCTTCGTGGCCTTGAGAATGATTTCCGCGCCGATTTCGTTGGCCCGCAGTGCCGCCGTGGTGTCGGTGGAGAAAAAGGGATTGCCCGTGCCCGCGACAAAAATGACGACATGGCCGAGTTCGAGGTGCCGCGTGGCCCGGCGCAAAATAAAGGGCTCGGCCACGTTATTCATCTCAATGGCCGTCTGCACCCGCACGGAAACGCCCAGGCTTTCCAGAGCGCTCATGAGGGCCAGGCCGTTGATCACCGTGGCCAGCATGCCCATGTAGTCCGCCGTGGCGCGGTTCATACCGCGATGGGCCGCGGCCAGCCCGCGCCAGATGTTACCCCCGCCGATCACGATGGCCAGTTCGATGCCGAGTTCTTTCACCTCGACGATCTGTTTGGCGATATGCTGGACGATCTGCGGCGAGATGTTGTCGCGGCTGCCGATTTCGCGCAGCGCTTCACCGCTTAACTTCAGGACAACTCGTTTATAACGGGGACTTTTGGACATCGGATACCGCGCGGGATGAAAACGCATCGCCGCCACGATGGGAAGGGAAAAGTCCTGATTGCCTTCGGCGACAACAAAGCGACGCCCTCCATAGCATGGGCCAGACCATTCAGGAGCCTCTCTCCGTCTATTCGGAAAACCGCATCCCCATCGGCAAAGGACGCCCGCGCAGAAACTCGGCCGCCTTCAGGCGTTTGCCACCGGCGACCTGCACCTCCTGCAAAAGCAAGGCGTCCGTGTCGGCGGCCACCAGGATCCCCTCTGGTGATGTGCCCAGGATGGTGCCCGCCGCCCCGCTGTAGGATTCTGCGACCGCGGCGAGATGGATTTTGAGGAGTTCGGGCGGAGGCCCGGGCAAATAGGTAAACGCACCGGGCCACGGGGTGAGACCGCGGAGGCGGCGGTCGATCTCGTGGGCAGGCTGGTGCCAGTCGATCTCGCCGTCCTTGCGGGTGAGCTTCGGCGCGTGGGTGGCAAGGGCGTCGTTCTGCTTCTCTCGCGGGGCGGTGCCGGTTTCGATCAAATGGAGGGCTTTGAACAATGCCTCCGGCGCAAGCAGGGCCAGCCTGTCATGGAGAGCGCCAGCGGTCTCATGCGGCCCGATGGGGGTGGTTTCCTTGAGCAAAATGTCGCCGGTGTCGAGTCCCTCATCCATCCACATGATGGTGAGTCCGGTTTCGTGATCACCGGCGAGGATGGCGGCGTTGATGGGCGAGGCTCCCCGGTGGCGGGGCAGCAGGGAAGCGTGGATATTCAGGCAGCCGCGGGGCGGGAGATCCAGAAGCGTCTTCGGCAGGATCTGGCCGTAAGCGACAACGATGATGAGATCCGGGGCGAGGCCGGCGATCACTTCGAGGGCATCAGGACGGCGAATTCGTTCCGGTTGAAAGACCGGGATGCCCAATTCCAGAGCGGCGAGTTTGACCGGCGAAGGCCGCACCTTCATGTCGCGTCCCGCGGGACGATCCGGTTGGGTGAAGACGGCGCAGACTTCGTGCGAGCCCGAGGCCGCAAGCGCCTGGAGAGAAGGAACACCGATTTCACCGGTACCGAGAAAAACGATGCGCATCGAGTTAAGCGGGGAGCGTCGGCGCGAAGGACTTGGAGGGTCCACGTCCCCGAGGACCGCGGACGGCGGGGACGCCGTCCCTACACGGTCTTACCCGCACCGCGCCGTCAAGCCACATCGGGCTGTTCGGTAAAGTCCAGGGGAGATGCCCGATCTTCCACGATATGATCGAGGATGGTACTCAAGACGACGACAGGCGGTTCGGTGGCGTCGATGGTGATCGTTTTCTTTTCGCCGTAACGGGCGAGGAGCGGCTTCGATTCGTGTTCGTAGGTTTCGAGGCGCTTGCGGATGACGGCTTCATTCGCGTCGTCGAGGCGGTTGTCCTTGAGGGCGCGTTTTTTCAGGCGCTCGACGAGTT
>JBMOHI010000157.1:0-5436 GCA_049317925.1 Terrimicrobiaceae bacterium | reverse complement strand
CCTTCGACCACGCCGCGTTTGCTCAGGAGTTCGAAAACCACCTTCCAGGTGCGGGGATACCGGTTGATGGCGGTGGCGTAGCCCTTCTGCACAAGGCGGTTTACGATGGGGTTGGTGCGCGTGTAGGGATCAGCGACGAGGACTTCGGCGGCGCCGTCGGTCTCGGCCCGGATGGCTTCGCCGATGTTGCGGGCGGCGGTGTTGTGGCCCTCGCCCATGCTGGCGGTGAGAATCAGGACGCGGGGCATTTTCGGGAAAGGCTGAAGGACGAAGGCTGAAGGCTAAAGTTGCTTAAGAGACTGGCGGCCGCGCTGCTTGGTTTCCTCGTCGTCCTTGGCGAGAGATGGCAGGGCGAGGCCGGCTTCCAGCTCGTGGCGGGCCTTGGTTTTTTCGCCCAGGGCCGCGTAGGTGCGGCCGAGTTCCACGTGATGGAGGACACTCGCGGGGTTGAGGGCGATGGCTTTCTGAAAGTGTTCGGCGGCTTTGGCATTGGAGGCGTCGGGGAACTTCCCATAGATGGTCTGGGCCAGGGCTTTCAAGACCGGATTGAAGTTCGCCAGCTCGTAATTCCAGCGTCCAAGGATGTGCCAGGCGAGTTCCTGGCGGGGATCAAGACGCACGGCAGTCTCGGCTTCATCCTTGATCAAGCGGGACAGTTCGACTTTGCGGCGGGCGTTTTCGTATTCCGCCACGCGGCCGTAGACGATGGCGAGACTGAGGCGGGCGGCGGCATTGTCCGGATCGGCCTGGACGGAGCGCAGGGCGGGGTCGAGGGACTTGAGGGCGAGTTGCTTTTTTCCGGCGGGGGAATCGGTTTCGGGAATGAGCTGACAGTATTGCTTGGCGATGAGACGGAGAATCTCGGCGTCGTTGGGCTTCCCGGTATCAGCCTTGATTAAAACGGCCAATGCTTCCGCGTTTCGATTTTCGCGATCAAGCTGGCGGCCCTGCGCCAGCAGTTCCTGGACGGTCTGGGCGTTCGCCAGCGAGGCGGTGAGGAGAAGGAGCGCGAGCGCTCTCACTTTTGGAAAAGATAGTGACTGACGATCCACTCGCTCCCGCCGCGATAACCCCAGAGTTCGGCACAGGACATATAGAACACCCGCCAGTAGGCACGCCATTTCGCGGCTTCCTTTTCTCCGTAGGTTTTCTCGAGAAGCGGGCGGATGGCGGCTTCGTTGGCGTCCATATTTTGCAACCAGGCCTCGGAAGTGCGCTGGTAATGGGTGCCGCTCACGCGCCAGTGGCGGCGGATTTTCAAGTCGTCCTGAAAATAGAGCAGGAGATGATCCGAGGGCATGGTGCCGCCCTCGAAAAAATAGCGCGTGATCCAGTCGGAAGGATCGGTTCCCTCAAAATGATAAGCGTAATCCTTGTGGGTGAAAATGTGGACGAAGAGCTGTCCGCCGAGCTTAAGCCAGCGGGCGACTTTGGCCATGAGCAAGCGGTAATTTTTCATGTGCTCGAACATCTCGACGGAAACGACGCGGTCGTAGGCGGCGTCACCGGCCTCGAAGTCGTTCATGTCGGCGGTAAGGATGCGGACATTCGATAAACTGCGGCGACGGGCCTCGGCCTCGATGTGCTCGCGCTGGGTGCGGGAATTGGAGACACCGGTGATTTTGGCATTGGGGAAATGTTCCGCCATCCAAAGCGTGAGGCTGCCCCAGCCGCAGCCGAGCTCGAGAATATGCTGTCCGTCGGCGAGTTCAGCCCGTTCGCAAGTGAGGGCCAGCATGGCTTCCTCCGATTCCGCAAAGGTGGTATCCGCCCGCGGCCAGTAGCCGCTGCTGTATTTCAGGCGCGGGCCGAGGCAGAGTTTGAAGAATTCGGTGGGGACCTCGTAATGTTGTTTATTGGCATCGTCGGTCTTGATCGCGATGGGACTGCGGTCAAGGGCGGCGATGAAATCGAGGAGAGCGGCTTGTTGTTTCTCCACGTCGCCGAGGTTTTCGTCCTGCAGCTTTTTCTCAAGGAGACGGCGGATGCCTTGCCGGATCACGAAATCGGGCAGGAGATTGCGGGCGAGAAGATGGTCGAGTGAGGTCATTTTTTTACCGTGAAGCTCATGAAGATCGTGAAGGGGATTGAACGCTTATGATGACTTCATGCCCTTCACGTTCTCCACGGTGAGTTTTCTCTTCCAGGGAATGAAGGCGCTGGTGGTGCGCTGGTAGGCGCGGTAGGCGTCACCGCGGGACTTGAGCGATTGGGCCTCGGCCGGCGGGATGCCGGTGACTTTGGTCAGGAAATAGAGCATCAGAAGCGGGACGTAAAAGGTGATCCAGGCACCGGGCGTGCCGAGGGAGAAAACAAAGTAGGCGACCCAGATGATCCACTCGAAAAAATAATTCGGATGCCGTGAGTACCGCCAGAGTCCGGTGTCACAAACCTTGCCTTTGTTGGCGGCATTAGTCCGGAAACGATTGAGTTGATGGTCGGCCAGGGACTCACCCGAAATGGCGACAAGCCAGAGGATGGCTCCGGCGATCTCCCAGGGGTGGAGCGCCGGGGAAGGATTGGCGCAGGCGGCGGCGAAGGGGGCGCAGAGGAGTCCGACCAGGACGGCCTGGAGTTGGAAAAATCCAAAAAACATATACCAGACCCGTTTGGGGAATTGTTCGCGCAGGGCGGCATAGCGGGCGTCTTCCTGCGGGTGATGTTTGGTCACACGGATAAGCAGATGCGTTCCCAGCCGGAGACTCCAGATGGTCACCATTCCGGCAATGAGGGCTTTGCGCACAGGGTCTCCGGCTCCGAGCGCGAAGAAGATGCCCACGACCAGCGCGAAGGCATAGGACCAGGCCACATCCACATAGCCGGCGTTATTGATTTGGCGGCAGATGAGCCACGTGATGGCCATCAGGAGAACGGCGGCGTTCATGCCGATCCCGGTAAGTGTCCAGGCGTTCATGAGCGGAGCAGGACGTCGCGCAGCGGGGCGTCGGGGCGGACTTTGAAGAGTTGAATCAGAGCGTAGGCCGACATGGCCATATTGCCGAAGAGCATGATGAGAACAAACCACAGGATCGACCGCGCAAGGTTGGCCTCCTTGTAAGCCACCCAGATAAAGAAGGTCAGGAACCCGAAGTAGGCGTCAAACAACGTGGCTTGAAACCACCGGTCACCCGTGAGCGAAGGGGGGAGTTGCCAGATCGCGGTGTGCAGGCTGGCGTAAATGCTCACCGCCACCATGCAGAGGAAAATGACAATGAAAAGGATCCTAAGAAACCAGATCATAAACCGGGGATTTGAGGCTCAGATTGTCCGGGCGGGAATGGATCGTCTGGGCCACGGTGATGTGGCGGGTGCCGAAGGCCGCCTCGCAATAGCAGAGATAGTAGCGCCACTTGCGGATGAACGATTCGTCAAAGCCCTGGGCGCGCACTTCGTCCAGTTTCCCTTCGAACTTATCGCGCCAGATTTTCAGGGTCCGCGCATAGAAAGGAGCCATGTCCTCATAATCGAGCAGATTGAGGTCGCCGGTTTTCTGCGTGGCTTCCGTGATGCGGCCCATGGACATGAGGAGCGAACCAGGAAAGATGTGTTTTTGAATAAAGTCCGCCCCGTCGCGCAGAATGGAGTATTGGTTATCCGGACAAAGGATCGCTTGTAATCCGAGCAGTCCATTCGGCTTCAGCAACTCGCTGCATTTGGCGAAAAAGGTATTCACGTAACGGTCGCCCACGGCTTCCAGCATTTCGATGGAAACGATCTTGTCGTAACGACCCGTCATCGCACGGTAATCGCAAAGCAGGAGCTCGATGCGATCCTGCAAGCCGGCCTGCTGGATGCGTTCCGCCGCCTCGGCGTATTGCTCTTCGGAGATGGTGATCGTGGTCACGCGGCAGCCATAGTTCCCGGCGGCATGAATGCTGAAACCACCCCAGCCACTGCCGATCTCCAGCACTTCATCCGCGGCGGTGAGGCGCAGCTTTTGGCAGAGGACATCGTACTTTTTGCGCTGGGCCTCTTCCAGAGTCTGATCGGGCGGTTCAAAATACGCGCTCGAATACGTCATGGTAGGATCCAGCCAGAGCTTGAAGAACTCGTTGCTGAGATCGTAGTGCTCGCGGATATTTGCCCGGCTGGTTGAGAGGCTGTTCGGACGACGCCGGTGAAGGAAACGGTTGTAGGTGTTGAGGAGATTCAGGACTCCCGTGGAACGGCCCGTGCGCGTTTCCAGGCCGTTGGCGTCCTCGGCATTGAGGATGAACCACGCGATCACCCGGGTCAGGTCCGGCGTCTCCCATTCGCCCGCCATGTAGCTCTCGGCAAAACCGATCGGGCCGAACAGAACGCAGCGGCGGAAAAACACCTCATCCTTCACCTCGATCCGGGCGCGCAGGCCCTTGTACAACCCGCCAAAGACCTCACGCTTCTCGCCGGGAAGCAGGACTTCCAGCGAGCCGCGTTTCAGGCTCTTGAAACTGGAGAGGACGATTTTCTGAAAAAACATGGCTTTGGACGGCAGTATCCCCGACCGCACGATCATTACGAGCGCAGAGGCGGGACGGGCACGAAATTCTTCAAGCCGCCTTCTGGGCCCAAAACTGCGCCCGGCCCTCGGCGGTGGATTGATACGCCCAGCCGCCGGTCAGACCGTCCCCGAGGGCGAAGTGCAGGCAAAAATCCTTTTGCCCAAGAATATGCCAGGGCAGCTTTTTCCAATCCAGGCAGACATCGTCAAAGACCACGACCGAACCCGGACGGGCATAGGGCTTCATGATTGCCCACTCTTGCAGGATGCCACTGGTGAAATGCATCGAGTCTTGAAAGAAGAAATCCCAATGATCCAGCTTCGCCGGAAACACCGCGGGCAGCTTTTCGCGCGAATCGCCGTTGAGAAAGACGATCTCCACTTTCGGAAACCTCTCGCGGGCCAGTTGGAGATTCTCGTCGCGGAATTTGCGCAGTTGTAACCAATCCTCCATCGGGATGGAAACGTCGGGGTCGCCATCATAATCAATGGTGTAAATCTTTCCGCCACCGTTTTCCTGCACCGCTTTCGCCATGGTGTAGGTGCCGAGGCCCTCGAATGTCCCCGTCTCCACAATGATCTCCGGCTTATGCCAGCGAATGGAATTGTAGAGCCGCTTGGCGCTCAGCTCGTGGGTGGACCAGGCGTGCTTCCAGCGGCTGGGCGGAAGGTCCAGCGTAATGGAGAAATCACAGATCGAAGGCCAGGCGGTTTTCAAATTTTTCATTCGAGAGTCAGCGAGAATCAACAGAATGAATGAAACGGAATAAAGACAATACCATTCGCGCAAGCGATGTCAGAGACCGAAAAGCGCGCGCCCGGATCGCGGACTGGGTCAGCGCCGGGCGGCGGGTTCGCGGTGAAAGTGCCGGAGCAGCTTCCATCGGTCAGGGTTATTCCGGCTGCGGAGGGAGCCGGTTCTTTGAAATGTCCTACTTTTTCTTGCCTTTGGCGGC
>JBMOHI010000156.1:0-5463 GCA_049317925.1 Terrimicrobiaceae bacterium | reverse complement strand
TCCTCCTCGCCGGTGTAGAGCTGTTTGTGGGTGATCAACTCGAAGGTGAGCACGCAGGCATAGGTGACGAACAACACGACTGCGATGGCGAGGGAGAGCTTTTGTTCCTGCGCGGGATTCCATCCGCCGGTGGACGCCGCCGTCCAGTGGAACACCGTGGGAATCACGAGGGCCACGGCGGCGAGGGTGAGCGTGGTGGCCGAGGCCAGGGCGGCGGTTTTGTTGAAACGCTGGGTGCGGTGTTTGATACCCCCGGCCAGAATCGAGGCACCCATGACCAGGAGCAGATTGCCGATGATTGAGCCCGTAATAGAGGCCTTGACCACGCCGGTCAGGCCCTTGGACAGCGCCATCAGACCGATGATCAATTCCGCCGCGTTGCCGAAGGTGGCGTTGAGCAGTCCGCCGATGCCCTGGCCCATGTGGGCGGCCAGCTCTTCCGTGGCGCGTCCCAGCCAGCCCGCCAGCGGGATCACGGCCAGGCAGGCGCAGATGAACAAGGCCGCGGCGGAGCCGAGCTGCGGCCAGACCTTCAGCGCAACGGACGCAGGCACGAAAATCAGCAGCCAGTTGAGCGAAGGTTTGAGGGAAAATTTCATGCGGGTGTCGGGGTTCTCTGATCAAAGTTTTCGACTTCCTTGTCAACGACCAAGGCGGCGTAGCCGTGTTCGTGAGAGCCTGGCCGGCGGCCTCCATCATGTCGCCGGGATGATTGACAAATTCGTCGTAAAACGTAGTATTACACCATGACCAAGACGATCACAAAAATCGGCAACTCGCAGGGATTGATATTCGACTCCACGCTGATGGACCTGACCAAAATGAAAGTCGGCGACAAAGTCGCGATCAGTGTTCATGAGGGCGGTTCGGTTGTTCTCACTCCCCTTAATCCGGTGATCGAACCCGAAAAGGCGGCGGCCACGGCCCGACGTCTCATCAAGAAAAATTCCTCCTTGTTTCGCCGGCTGGCGTGAAGCCCATCCTCGCGCATCCGACCGTCGAAGCGGTGAAGGCGATCCACGCCGAGGTTCTGGCCGCACATGGCGGTTCGACAGGTTTGCGCGACGAGGCCTTGCTCGAATCCGCGGTGGCCGCGCCGCAAGCGACGATGATGGGTGCGGCGATGTTCACCGATCCGGTGGAGATTGCCTCGGCCTACTTGTTTTATCTGTGTCGGAACCATCCCTTCGTGGACGGGAACAAACGCACGGCCCTCGCCACCTGTCTGGTTTTTCTGAGTGAGAACGGGCTGCTGCCGGATGAGAAATTGGAGGCGGATGCGTGGGAGGCCTTGACGCTCGACGTGGCCGCAAGCCGGCTGGATCGCGAACAGACAACTGCCCGCCTGCGTAAACTTCTGCCCAAACGCTGATCAGGCCGCCGCGCGCATTCGCCGGCTGGCCACGGCCTGGTCGGCCCGGGCATCTAGCCAGCGGATCAGGCGGAAGCGCGGGGACTGGCTTTTGAATTCTCCCACCGGAATTTCGCCCTCGTGCGGGTAGAGCGTTTCCGGATCGATGTAGGTGCCGAAGACGAGATCGGGCAGGGGCAGGCCGAAGAAACCGGAAATGGATTCGTTGCAGCGGATGTCGGCGTGATGGCGGAGGTGAAACGCGTAGGCCTTGCGCCAGAAGCGTCCGGTGTGGGGACGGGTGACCAGGCGGTCCCAGGTCGATTGCGGGAGGTGTTCGATGGCGTGGAGCAGTTCGTAAAGAGTGAGCGACCAGGCGATGCCGAGCCATCCTCCCAAAACAATGGGCCAGGACGGAAGCAGCCATTGCAGCAGGGCGAGAAATGGGGTCACCACCCCGGCGAAGACGGCGAGGGAATACCACGGGAAAAAGGAGGCCTCACGTTGGGGATCCTTCTCGATGGGATAAAAGTTTTTCACTTCCACGAGCCGCGGCATGGCCGGCTGTCCCGCGGCGGATCGGGCGTAGCTCACCCGGGTGAGCGCGTGGTGGAGGGTGTGCTGTTTGTAGAAATAGGCGAGGAAGCCGACGGCGGGGACGTGCAGCACGTAGCGGTGAAAGAAAAACTCCCCGAAGGCACAGGCCAGATGGGCGATGAGGACGACCCCGAGGAGCGCGGGCCAGCCGGCGGTCCATTGCGTCTGCCAGACCGCGGGCAGCAGCCAGGCGAGGGCGGCGCAAAGCGCGGCGAGGGTGGCGGCGATGGTGAAAAGAAAAAGCGGGACGGAAAAGCGTTCTTCTTTGGCAGTGCGTGCGGGATTTTGTGACATGGAATGGGTCGGGCGAACGCATGCCAACACCATGATGGAAGAATCTGCCGGGGGGAATTCTATCTGTCCTGCGGCATCGTGTCCAACGCAGACAGGACGTCCGCGTGTCTTTCTCATCAAAACAACGGCCTTTTCCGCCCGCCGAAGTCCCTCTACATAGAGAGGCGATGAGTTTTGCCTTGATCAAAGTTCCCGCCAGCACGTCCAACCTTGGACCCGGATTTGACTGCCTGGGGATCGCGCTGAAGATTTACAATGTCGTGACCGTGCGCAAAGGCGGGAAACCGCCGGAAGCCATGATTGCGCAGGCGGCCGAGGCGTTTTTCCGCAAGGCGAAGAAGAAGGCCTTTGCCTTCGAGACGGGAATTGCCGGGGAGGTGCCGCGTTCCCGCGGACTCGGCAGCAGCGTGACGGTGCGGCTCGGGGTGATGCACGGATTGAATGCGCTGGCGGGTTCGCCGTTGGACCGCGGGGAGATTTTTGAATTGTGCGCGGAGTTGGAGGGTCATCCGGATAACGCGGCTCCGGCGTCCTTCGGCGGCTTCACCATCGCGCGGCCGGGCGGGTCCTGGCAACGCCATCGCGTGGCGGACACGGTGGGCTTTGCGCTTTTGATTCCGGATTTTGAGGTTTCCACTCCGGCGGCGCGGCGGGTGCTGCCAAAGTCGGTTCCACTGAAGGACGCCGTGCTCTCGGCCGGAAATGCCTGCGCGATTGCCGGGGCCTTCGCCAGTCGCGATTACGAAAAGCTGGCCGGATGTTTTGCAGACCGTCTGCATCAACCGTATCGCGAAAAACTGATTCCCTGTTTGCCTGCGGTGCTGGCGGCGGGTCGCAAGGCCGGCGCGCTGGGCGGGTGGCTGAGCGGATCGGGTTCGACCATTGCCTGCATGACACTCGGGCCCGCCGATCGCGTAGCCAAAGCCATGTTGGCGGCCTCTGGTCTGGCCGGGGCGCGGATCGTGACGACCAAGGCGGACAACACCGGGGTGCGGGTTTCCCTGCGTTCCTGACCCATGCGGCGCTGGCTGGAAGGTCTGGAAACATTTGCCATCGACGTCATTCTCGGACGCCGATACGGACACCGCGCCGATGTGCTCCGGTGGTTTCTGTTGTTGCTCTCGCAGATCTATCTCGCGCTGGTGCGCGGACGGCTGGCCTTGTATGAGAGCCGGTTTTTCCGCCCGCGCACGCTGGGGTGCCTCGTCATCAGCGTGGGCAATCTCACCGTCGGCGGCACGGGCAAAACCCCGGTGGTGGAAATGCTGGCCCGCGCCCTGACCGAAGGGGGCCGGAAGGTCGCCATTCTTAGCCGCGGCTACAAGAGCGTGCCGCGTCCGTTTTTTTTGCGGCTGTGGGACAAGATCTTCAAAAAGAAAGCGGTCTTCGTGCCGCGGGTGGTGTCCGACGGTCAGTCGTTGCTGCTGGATTCGCGGACGGCGGGCGACGAGCCGTTCATGCTGGCCAACAACCTGCGCGGCGTGGTCGTGCTGGTGGATCGCGACCGCGTGAAATGCGGCCAGTATGCCATCGAACATTTCGGGGCGGACACGTTGCTGCTGGACGACGGGTTTCAATACATCCGCATGAAGCATGGCATCGAAGTCGCGCTGATCGACCGGCAGGCCCCGTTCGGCAACGAATATCTGCTCCCGCGCGGAACCCTGCGCGAACCGCCCGGCAACCTCCGCCGCGCCACCCACATTTTCATCACCAAATGCACCGGGGCGGACAACGCGGATTTGATTGCGCGCATCCGCAAATACAACCGCACGGCGGACATCGTGGAGTGTTCGCACCGGCCGCAGCATTTGCGCAATTTCGTCACGGGCGAAACCAAGCCGCTGGAGTTTCTGCGGGATCTGGAGATCGGTTCGATCTGCGGCATCGCCATGCCGGAGAGTTTCGAGAGCGCGCTGACCGGGCTGGGCGCGAAGATCGCGTTGTCGAAAATCTACACCGACCACCACCGCTACACGGCGAAGGAGATCGAGAATTTTATCCGTCGCTGCGAACGCAAGGGCGTGAGCGCGATTATCACGACGGAGAAAGACGCCGTGCGCATTCCGCGCATCCTCGAACCCGAGGTGCCGATTTATTACCTGCGGGTGGAAATCGAAATCCTGGCAGGGCAGGAAAGCTGGCAGCGGTTTGTGGACCGTCTGACCACGAGGCGTCCGGTGGTCGCGCCGCAGCGGTTCTACTGAGCCTTGCCGAGAACTTCGAGATACGCTCGGGCGGTGGTTTTTTTGGTTCCGGGGTCGAAGGTCTCGATGCGCATCTGCTTGAGCATCCATTGGCCGTCGAGTTTCTGGGCGGAGACGATTTCGAAACGCCGGACGAGCCGCCCCTTATTGTCGAAACCCTCCACTCGCAGGAGGGCGCCGCTTTCCTTGTCGATCCAGAGGCGGGCCACGCCGTATTGCGAAGCGCCACCGCGCGGAGCCTGGACTTCGATTTTCCATGCGGGCCGGGTGCGGATGGTTTCCTCGCCGATGACGGCCGGATTTTTCCAATAGAGAAACTTGAGCGAGAGATCTTCGTAGGTGAGGCCGGAATTGCGGACCGGTTCGTCGTAGCGGGCGGGGCGCACGGACGCGGTCTTGCCGCCGAGGCGTTCAGTCAGCACGGAGGCATCGTCCTGGAGTTCGAGGATGAGTTCCTGGTCGGGGTTTTCAAACGCGTAGCGCACCTTGCCATCGACGATGATCTGGAAGGGAGTGACGTCTGAGCCGGACCGCAACTGCGCGTTGAGGGTGATTTTTTGGCCGAGGGGATTGACCCGCGCGGCTTCGAGAATGGCGGCGGCGTCGGGTTCGGCGTGGCCCAGGAGGGGAAAAAGGATGAGGGCAATCAGCGCATGCGGCTTGCGAAAACCCGCGGAACGGAAAATCATGCCTCACGGTATCCACCGGATCGCATGGATCAACAGCTTCTTTTTCTCATCAACCACTCCTGGACCCATCCCGCCGTGGACCGGGTGATGGCGGTGGCCTCGAGCTACGACTTCTGGTGGCCGGTTCTTTTGCTGGGCGTGGTGCTGGCGGCGGTTTTCGGGGGATTCCGCTGGCGGGCGTTTCTGCTGGCGGCGGGGATTGCCGTGGGCATCACGGACGGACTGGTGGTCGATACGCTCAAGAAGTCGGTGGGCCGGCCGCGTCCGAATGATGCGCTCGAGGGCGTAAGAGTGGTGGACCTGGCCAGGGCCAAGCCGCGGTTTC
>JBMOHI010000155.1:0-5487 GCA_049317925.1 Terrimicrobiaceae bacterium | reverse complement strand
GCTTGCGCTTGCTCTTCGACGATTTGCATTCCAGCAAATGGCGACGACCCGCACGCGAGCGAAGGATCTTGCCGGTTCCGGTGATCTTGAAGCGCTTGGCGGCGGATTTGCGCGTTTTATTGCGAGGAGTCTTCTTTGGCATGGGAAAGGGGTGGAAAACTAACGGGAAATCGCCCGCTGGCAAGGGAAACTTTTCAACGGATCAGAATTCAAAGCAGTTCCGCCCAGCGGGTGAAGACCGACCCCGCGGTCTCGCGAAGGTGCGGCAGGCATTCCCGGCCCCGGCGGCGCATGAGGTCGGGGTCCACCCCGGCGTCACGCAGATAATCGCGGGAATCCTCGATCATTTCGTCCAGCAAGTCCGGGGTCATTTCCAAATGGAACTGCAAGCCGTAAAGCGAATGCCCATAGCGGAAAAGCTGGTTGGGCGTCAGGACCGACGAAGCCAACCGCATGCCGCCGGCGGGAATCTCAAAGACGTCCCCATGCCAGTGCGTGGTGACAAAAGTCTCCGGCACTCCGCACCAGACCGGATCGTATTGGGAAATCGGATCCAGTGTCACCTCATAGAACCCGATTTCGCGCTGCGGACCCTTGCGCACTTCCGCGCCGAGGGCAGACGCCATCAATTGCGCCCCGAGGCACAATCCGAGCACGGGCCGATCGGCCGCGACAGCCGCGCGCACCAAGGCGCACTCCGCGGTCAGATAGGGATATTTGTCCTGTTCGTAAACCCCCTGAGCCCCTCCCCCGACACACAGACCGGAGTATCCGTTGAGTTCGACCGGCACCGTCTCCCCGTCGTAAGGCCGCACCACGGTCAACTGAACCCCCATGGCATCCAGGACATCCCCGAAAAGACCCGGCTTGTCCGTATCCCCGTGCTGGATGAACAAAACGCTTTTGTCTTTCATGGGCAAAAATCGACTGCGTTCGTCATAGTTCACCTGTTCAAGCATTTTCCATACCGGAATGCGGCAAGGCGCAAAGAGAAAGCAGCAAAGCTGCTACGGACGCAAAGCGACGGCCAGGCTTTCAATACAGAGGGTGAAAATTTCCGCCTTATCGCAAAGGCCGCCGCTTGCGAGCACCATGCCAGAAGCGCAGGATGCGGATTTCCCTTCGTGTGCCCACGGCGCGATAAATAATGAGATACGAGGCCACAACCAAGAAACGGGTGCCGGGCCTTTCCGGCATGGCGGAACCCATGTTTGGCGCGGCGGTCAGGGACTCCGCGGCGGCGATCAATCTTTCCCCGAATCGTCCGGCTGCCTTGGGGTCGTCTCTGGCAATGAAGGTGACGATCTTTTGCAGATCGCTCCGGCTGCGGTCGGAAAAAATTACCCGCCAGACCATGAACGAACGGACGAACGCATTTGCTCTGCAGAGTGGGAACGACCCTCCTCAATGTCCCGCTCCGCCTCGTCTAATGAAGCCATCAGTTCCGCGCGTTCCACCCCATCCATTCCGCCCAGAAGGCGATGACCAAGAATCCGGCCCTCCAGAACTTCGCGCTCCTCTGGCGTGAGCCGTTGGATGGCCTCCTCGATCTCGGCGACTGTGCTCATTGGGGAATATTATCCTCCCGTCTTGAATGATGCAAGACGGGAGGATTTACAGAAGGAAACAAAGGCAAGGACAGGATTCCCGAGCCGTCAGATATCCTTCCGTGTTCGTTCGCGGCGAGAAAATCAAGATCGCTTGTGGGGTCGCGGCTTTTTCAGACTCTTTTTCGGTCGAGTGGAGGAGTTTCCGAGAGCTGCCATTGCCTGATCACGGGCTTGGTTCAATTCCAAAGCCTCTGTCGCCGCCGCCATTTTGAGATTGTCGGAGAGATGCGCCACCTTGTCGGGATGGCATTTTTTCATGTGGCTCTTGTATGCTGCCAGGATCTCTTCAGCGGATGCATCACTCGCTACACCAAGAACTTCATGACAGGCTTTTGTCGATGTTTTCGAGGAAGTTGGTCGCTTGATTACTGGCCCTATCCAAGATTGGAATGCGCGACAGGCCCGTCTCACTTCTTCAGGATGTTCTACGAGCCACTTTATGGCCATTACGGCGTGATACGATGCTTCATACAAAAGCAGCATTTTTTCCCCTTCGACCGAAGAACGCTTCGGTGAACGCGAACGTTGTGGCTTTGGTTTCATTTTTCCAGCGCAGTCAACGGTTTAAAATCCACCCGCGAAAGATCGGGAAACCCCTCCGCAACTTCAAGGAAAGTCTCCACATCCATCTCGTAGATCGCGCGGTCGGCTTCGGACTCTAGGACCAGTCCAAGTCCAACCGCGCGCTGCCGCACAATATTCTTTGCCTCTGAAAGACACCGTAAGCGAAGAAGATTCTCCTCCTCTGCCCGCAAGAGGGCATCGGTTCGTTCCCGTGGCACATCGTCATCCACCTCGATCTCGTCAGTGACATCCTCCCCGTGTTCCTCCATATATTTGAGGCATTCCTCATTGGCGTTGGGAGGGCGGCTCGTCAGGCCGAATTGCTTGAGCCGGTCAGCCGAAACACATATGGCCGCTGCCTCGGGAAATGCGGCTTCCAGCAGTTCCGCCCCCATTTGATCATACAAGCGCCGCATTGAAGCGGCCCGCCTGCGCAAACTGGTGCGGTGCCTGAGAAAAACTTCACGATCAGGCAGGGGCGGTGTTCCAAGTATGACACCTCCGTAGGGATTGTGAACGTTCAGGTTTTCCCGCCTCTCGGCCAGCCAGGTGAGCAAGCGGGTTCCATCGGCAAGTCCGCCTTCCTCCAGATTAATGCCAAACAATCCGGCCACCACCCGGAATCGCTTGGCCTGGTATTCCCTCACTGCGGGAAAACTCTCCTGTGTTGCGAGCATCCTCGCGTAAAAAATGAAGAGATGGCGCAGGGTGAGGCAGTGTGGGAATTTAGTTCGTATCATGGAAGGAATCTTTTACCGGGGGGCTGGCTCGGACGCTTGAATAATTTCGCCTCAAGTTTCTCATAAAATGCCAGCGCTTCTTCACGGGGAAGGAACACCAACTCTTCAATAATCACGGACAAGTCATCACTCGAAAGGCTATCCTTGCCCAAGTAAGTCTGAACAATTTTTCTCGAAGCCTCCGCGTCGGGTATCCGGGGAATGTGCTTCCCCTTCAAAATGCTGTCTGCATAGCGGGAGACTGCCGCCTCCAAGGCGCGAAGCACCTGCGTCATCAC
This sequence comes from Terrimicrobiaceae bacterium, assembly GCA_049317925.1. Lineage (GTDB taxonomy): Bacteria > Verrucomicrobiota > Verrucomicrobiia > Chthoniobacterales > Terrimicrobiaceae > CAMASH01. The sequence continues at coordinate 2,295 of JBMOHI010000155.1, read as the reverse complement.
CAGATAGTTCAGCTTCTCGGGTGTGTCGGTGGGCTGATGGTAATGCAGGTTGCGCAGCATGGCCGTGTCCGTGACCATCACGGCGGGAAATCCGTGTTTCCAAAAGGCGAGATGGTCGGAGACTTCCAGCTCCGGCATGGCGGCAAAGGCAACCGGCAGTCCGCGCGAGTTGCCCTTCATGTTACTGGCAAGACTCAGCATAAGGTTGCTCGACAAATCATTCCCAATCACCGCGACAAAATTGCCCTTGGTCAGGTCCAGTGTTTTCGGCATGATGTGGAATCTCTCGGGCAGGCTGTCCGGGAATATTTGGGTCAAGGGTTCGTTGATAAAAACGCCCAAACTTTCCAGACAAACCATGCCCGCGATATTCTCGCCGCGCTCCACCGACCGCGCGGCGAACTGCATGCTTCCCATCAGCGGAGTCTGAAAAAACGGCGGTTCCTCATTCACGAAGGCCACAAAACGGAGAGGAAGTTCCGGGCGTCCGTAAACCTGCCCTGCCAGTTCCAGCAGAAGTGCGACAGCGGAGGCATTGTCATCGGCTCCGGGCGTGCCCTCGGCGGAGTCGTAGTGTGCGCCAACCAGCAGATGAGGCCGGTCTGCTCTGAATCCTGGCAGGAAGGCCTCAATGTTCGAGCAGGCAACACCGCCGGCCTGATAGGTCTGCCGATAGGTTTGATAGCCACACTTTTGAAACTCCTTCTCGATCAGGGCCGCCGCAGCCTCCAACGCATCCGGGCGGCGCACACTGCGCTCGCCAAGATCGGTGAGCGCACGCACACGACCTTCGATTTGCGCGGCGAGCTTGAGTTGCTTTTCGTTAGATTTCATAGTTTCCGATGTGACGCTGACGTTCCCTGCGCACCGCGACTTCGACCCGCCAATGGGCGAGCCATGCTTCACTGGCGCGGATGCTTTCCTGCGACCGACAATACGATTCCCACGCCGGACGCGGCCTCAGTCCCAGCCAATGCGCCAGAGTCTGCCGCGTTGTCAGCGAAGGCACCGTCTCGGAAATCGTCCAAAAGATCAGCATTGGCAAATAGGCGATCAGAACGATTCCAGTGACAAACCACACCCCAATCTCCTCGAAAAGGGAGAGTTCCCGACCTCCGCCGGGTTCATCGAGGAATGCCCAAGCGCAAGACTCCACCCCCTCCAGGCAGTCCAGCGAATCCAGTTCGGCGTAAGTCGTGTTCATGCCGGGTAAAATACGCCGGGGTGTGGGACATATACAGTCCTACCCTTGAAGGTAAACCGGTGGGAATTCGCGCATTAAAAACTGTAGAAGCCTCCCCCGGGTGCTTGCGCGTTCAACAAAAAGCGGTCGGAGACCGCATTTACTTTGCGCAGGATTCAGTCGCACCCCCAGCCAGATTACTTTCCAGCAACTTCGCCAGAATTTCTGGTTCAGGCAGATCGGGGGCGAAGCCGTAGGCGTCCGCCACGGCGGCGTCGAGCGCGGCGTGGGCGTTGGCCAGCCACGCTGGGCGCTGGTTGTAGAGGTTTGTCAGGGTGCGCTTTTTCAACTCGGCGGCGGCCTTGGCATCGGCGGGGACGAGGCGGGGATATTTGGCGACTGCGGAATGCGGATCGCGGAGTGCGGAGTGGTCAATGAATCGCGTCCACGGGCCGCCGGGGGTGGCGGGGAATTCGAGGATTTCCTCGCGGGTCCACTCTGGCGGATTGAGCCAGCGTTCGCGCAGGGCATTCAACTCGCGGGCGGCGGCGGCGATGGAGGCCCGTTGCGGTTCGGTCGGTTCGGGAAAGGGGAAGGTCTCGAAGCAGGTGGTCGGGGTGTAGCGGAAACCGCTTTCCTTCTCGCGCAACTGGGTCCCCTGCGCCAGGGCCCAGACTTCGTGGAAGCGGCTGTGAAGGACGCCAAAGAAAAAGTCGTCGTCGCGGGCGAAGACTGTCAGCGCACTATCTGGAATCACTTCATTTCCCAGCCAAGCAAAAACACGGTGTTTAGAGACTCTTGGAGTGGCCAGGTAACGCGCATAGGGCGCGAGTGCGACCCTCATGTCCGAGCAAGGTCGCGCAAAACGCCACCAGCATTTTACCTGGATCGCTTCGCGGTGATTCTGCCGTTCCGGCCAGACATTCAGTTTCACCCACTCGAAGGGCTTCTCATAGAGACAAGCCTCAGATTCCGCCATTGTTCCAAAGTCGATATTCCAAAGCCATGAAGGCCTCCGTGTCACATCCATTGCATTGAACGTGAAGCGCAGGACATCGCTAGTTGGTCGTCCATGAGGATTGGGAACTTGCAACCACTCAAGGGCAACTTCG
>JBMOHI010000154.1:0-5493 GCA_049317925.1 Terrimicrobiaceae bacterium | reverse complement strand
GGAAGCTACGATCCGGGAACCCTGCTGAATGTCACCTCCTCCTGCAGCACGATCACGATCACCAACTGCCGGATCCGTCATGCGCTCGATACCACGGGGTGGACCGTGTCGGACTGGCAGGCCCGGGCGGATGGGACGGCAATCAATGTTGACGCACCCAATTCGGTCATCTCGAACAACACCCTCGAAAACATCGGGTTCGGCATCGCGATTGGAAAAACCTCCACCAACACTCGCGTTTCCGGCAATACGATCATCGATTTCTTCAATGACGGCCTTCGCGGTCTGGGCGACTACGGCATTTTTGAAGACAACTTAGTGCAGAATCCCATTGGCGGAGATGGCAACCACGATGACTTTTTCCAAAGCTGGTCGATCGGCATCAATCCCGTCACCGGCCTCTCGCAGGCCGGCTACGGCGTGGTGAAAGGCGTCATCGTGCGGAACAATATGTTCCTGGAAGATCCGGATCCCGCCTCGAGCCCGTTGGCGGTCGAAGCGCAGGGAGCGGGTCTCTTCGACGGAATGTTTGAAGATTTTGTCATCGAAAACAACCTCATCGTCAGTTCCGCCGTGGCCCATGGCATTTCCATTTATGGCGGCGTCAATTGCCGCGTGACCAACAATACCATCGCCGTCGGAAAACTGGGCGTCGCCGCCGACAAGCCCCGCGTGAATTTCTATCCCCACAAGGATTATGACCACGATGGAAACGCTGCGACCGCGAAGATTCCCTGGCCTGTTCTTGCCACCGGCAATATCGCAAGAAACAACATCGTGGCCGCCCCGGTTACGATCATGCCTGGAACCGGTTCGGAGGACCACAACCTGGCTTCAAAGGACTACGCCGCTCTGTTCACCGACTATGCCAACTATGACTTCACGACCAAGGCCTACTCTCCGGCCATCGACGCTGGAACCTCCACCGGAGCGCCCTCGGTTGATATTGACGGCATGACCCGTTCGCTTCCCTACGATATCGGGGCCTACGAATTTTTCCCCGGAGCCGCCGTTTACGAAGGTTTTGGTTACGCTCCCACCACCAACGTCAGTTCGGCTCCGGATTCCTCCGACGATGTGGGATTCACAGGCACGACCTGGACGGGCGGGAATGATATTGTTGCACCCGGACTCGTTTCCGGCGCGATGCCGCAGTTGGGCAATGCTCTGACCATGAGTGCCAATGTGGGCTCCGTCCGGAACATCGACATGGTGGCGTTTCCGGCCGGATACACCCAGGTCGATGGCGATTCGGTGACGCGGTTGGGAAAACCCGGAACCACCCTCTGGGTGCGATTCCTGATCCGGGTTGATGGCGCGGACGCGACTGGAACCTTGACGGCTGGAATCAATCTGAATGGAGCGGCAACGGGCGGCGTCACGAAGCTCCGTCTTGGCGACGTCGGCACCAATGTCAATTGGTCGTGTCTCAAAGGCACCACCGTCGGAGCAAGCACCTCGCCGATTGTGGTGGGTGAAACGGTCAATCTGGTCGCGCGGATCAAGTTCGTGGCCGGGACGAACAATGACGAAGTGGATCTCTTCGTAAATCCCGCCCTCCAACCCGCGGCGCCCACCACTCCGTCGGCGACCCTGCGGAACCTCGACATCGGGACCTTCGACCGCATCGAGATCAAAGGCAATCGCACCACGACAGTGGACGAGTTCGCCATCGCGACCGAATGGAATAACCTCTGACCTCACAAGGTTCCGAGTCGTAATGGCGCGTCAGCATGACTCGCAATTGATGGGAAGTGTCATTTTTTAAAGCGTCAATATGACGCTACTTTAAAAGAGGGCTTCTTCTAAAGACTATAGCAACAGGTTCCACAAGATAGGCTTATGAATCACACATGCTTTTAGTCTAGCTCGGCACATTTTTGGCTGATGGAAGGGGAAAGAAAAAACTCAACCTATGAACATCATCAGATACAAAAACCCTGAACTGAAAGCATGGCCGCACTTTGACCGGCTGTCCTCCTTGCGGGATATCTTGGATTCCGCCTTCCAGCTATCGAGCCATTCTCCGGGATGGACTCCGGCGCTGGATGTTTCCGAGGACGACGACAAAGTGAGCGTCGTGTTGGATGCCCCTGGCTTGAAAAAGGAGAACTTCGACATCTCGCTTCAGGATGACGTGCTCACCATTTCCGGTGAGCGCAAATCCGAACAGCGCGAAGGCGAAAGTTTCCGCAGTGAGCGATTCTTCGGCGCATTCAGCCGGAGCGTGACGCTTGCGGCGCCGGTGAAAGGCGACCAGGTCACCGCCTCCTACGAGGATGGAGTCCTTACCGTGACCCTTCCCAAAGCCGAGGAAGCAAAACCAAAGAAGATCCAAGTCAGCCTGAACTGATAACCCAACCCGGCCCCGTCCGTCTGCGGGCGGGGCCATTTGTGAAAGGAAAAATTATGAGCACATTAGCAACTCAGGAAAACAAACCCGTGGCCAACGGCTGCAAGGTCGAATATGCCCTTCCGCTGGTGAATTTGCACCAGGATGCCGACGGCTACACCCTTGCCGTGGAAATGCCGGGTGTGAACAAAGCCGGGGTGGAGGTGACGGTGGAAGACGGACGTCTGATCCTCACCGGCCACCGTCAGTCCGAAACCAGTCCGGCGCGTCCGGTTTACCGCGAACGCAGCCGGTTGGATTACCGGCGGGTGTTTGACCTCGACCCGAGCATTGATGCGGAAAAAATCACTGCCCGCATCGAGCAGGGGCTTCTGGCCGTCCATCTGCCCAAGGCCGAGGCGGTCAAACCGCGCAAGGTGACGGTCGCCTGACCGGATTCCGCAGAAAAACGATCCCGCCCGCCGCAAGGCCGGCGGGATTTTTTCTTTCCCGCCAACCGGTTTGATTTAGGTATAACCGTTCATGCCTGCACCGGCCGAAATTCTCCAGACGCTTGCCCGCTTCTTTCCCCCCGAATCGATCCTGACCGCGGCCGAGGATTTGATTCCCTATTCCTTCGATGGCACCGCGGCCATCCAGAAAATGCCCTTGGCGGTCGTTTTTGCCAAAACCACCGGACAGGTTTCCGATACGGTCAAGCTGGCGAACGAGCAAGGGTGGACCATCGTTACCCGCGGTTCCGGCACCGGGCTGAGCGGCGGCAGTGTGCCCTCCGAGGGATGCATTGTTCTTTGTCTGTCGCAGATGAACCGCATCCTTGAGGTGGACACGAAAAATCTCACTCTCACGGCCGAGGCGGGAACGATCACGCTCGCCATCGCGGAAGCGGCGGAGAAAGCCGGACTGTTCTATCCGCCCGATCCGGGTTCGATGAAAATCTCTACCATCGGCGGAAATGTGGCCGAGAATTCCGGCGGGTTGCGTGGCCTCAAGTATGGCGTCACCCGCGATTATGTGATGGGCCTCGAAGTGGTGTTGCCATCCGGTGAGGTGATTTTCACCGGTAACAAATGCGTGAAGGATGTGGCGGGTTACTCGTTACGCGATCTCTTCATCGGTTCGGAGGGAACGCTCGGAATTATCACCAAGGTCTTGATTGCCCTCATTCCGAAACCGGCGGCTCGCAAGACTCTGCTGGCCACCTTCGACCAGATGGAAGATGCCGCCCATGCTGTTTCGGCCATCATCGAAGCGAAGATCATTCCCTGCACGCTGGAGTTTCTCGACCGGGTCACCATCAACTGCGTGGAGGACTACGTGAAACTGGGACTGCCCCGCGAGGCAGCGGCGGTTTTGTTGATGGAGAGCGATGGTCATCCTGCGGCGGTCGAGGAAGAGGCCGCCCGCATGGTGGAGATATGCAAATCCCTCGGAGCGAGAGAGGTCAAGGTCGCTCAAACCGAGGCGGAAGCCCTGTCGCTCGCCACGGCCCGACGGGCGGCTTTTTCCTCCCTGGCGCGACTGGCCCCCACCACAATTCTGGAGGATGCCACCGTGCCGCGCAGCGAGCTCGCGAAAATGGTGGCCCGCATTCAGCACGTGGCGGAAAAGTATCAGCTCAAAGTCGGCACCTTCGGCCACATGGGCGACGGCAATCTACATCCCACGTTCCTCACTAACGAAAAAAACACGGAGGAGATGCACCGGGTGGAGGAAGCGATGGTTGAGATTTTCGACTACGCCGTTGAACTCGGCGGAACCATCACCGGCGAGCACGGGGTCGGCCTGGCGAAGAAAGCCTTCCTGAAAAAAGCGATCGGCGATCTGAATCTCGAAGTGATGAAACGCATCAGAAAATCCTTCGATCCGAATGGCGTGCTCAATCCGGGGAAAATCTTTTGATGAACGCTCAACGCTCAACGTTGAACTCTGAACGCTCAGGTGCTTCCAAGGGTTACGACCTTGAGGATCGGTTACTGGAATATGCGGTCAGGGTCATTCACGTGACGGAAAGTATGAAGCGGTCGCAGGCCGGCGTTCACATTGCCGATCTACTGCTTCGATCAGGCACTGCGCCTTATGGTAATCATGGCGAGGCGGAAGGCGCGGAATCGAGGGCCGATTTCATTCACAAGATCCGGATTTGTTACAAGGAACTGCGCGAATCCCGCCGTTGGTTGCGGCTGGTCAACCGCGCGGAGTTAATTTCCAAACCCGGCCTCCTGGAAGATTTACTCAGGGAAGCCGACGAACTGGTGCGAATCTTTGCCAAGAGCATTCAAACCGCAGCAAACAACGGAAGGGCTCAAAAACTTGAGCGTTGAAAGTTCAGAGTTGAACGTTGAGCGTTCTGCAAAACCGCAAGGCAGCCTCCTACGCGAACTGGACTATGCGGTTTTGCAGCAGTGCATGCATTGCGGCATGTGCCTGCCAACCTGCCCGACCTATGATGACACCAAGGTCGAGCGGAACAGTCCGCGCGGGCGCATTGCCCTCATGCGGGCCATTGCTGATGGCAAGCTGGAGGTCACAGAAGCGTTTGCCGATGAGATGTATTTCTGCCTGGGCTGCCTGGCCTGCGAAACGGCCTGCCCGGCGGGGGTGAATTACACCGAGCTTTTTGAAACCGCCCGGGCTGATGCCGAGCGTTCCGGCGTATTGAAAAGCCCGAAGCGCGACGCGATCCGTCTGTCGATTCTCAAGGGGTTGTTCACGCGCCCGCGCCTGCTGCGCTTTGTGGGCCGCCTGCTCTGGCTCTATCGCGCCAGTGGCGCGCAGCTTGTGTTCCGCGCTCTCCAACTCAACCGCCTTCTTCCGTTCCGCTTTCGCGAATTGGAGCGCATGACGCCACGGGCGGAGGCGAAGTTTTCCCATCAGCTCATCCGCCCTTTGGAGCGTCCGGATGGTGCGGTCAAATACCGGGTCGGACTGCTCACCGGCTGTGTGCAGGATATTGTTTTTTCGCAGATTAACCGCGACACGGCGGAAGTGCTTCTGGCCAACGGTTGCGAGATTTTCACGCCCGCGGTGCAATACTGTTGCGGGTCCCTGCACGCTCACAATGGCGAGGTGGAAACCGCCCGCGAATTGGCCCGCAAACAACTCGATGCGTTCGATCTCAACGCGCTTGACGCCATCGT